>JASLKQ010000121.1 GCA_030747505.1 Verrucomicrobiota bacterium
CATTAATTGCTGGCCTTCAAATCCTTGGCGAACAGTTGCGAGGGATCCTTGAACGATTTGAATTCAAGAAAGTTACCGCTGGGGTCAGGGAAAAACATGGTGGCCTGCTCTCCCACCTCCCCTTCAAAACGGATATAGGGTTCAATGTGAAAATCCACATCCGCTTCACGTAACCGGTCGGCCAGCTCGTGCCATTGGTCCCACGGCAAAACCACGCCAAAATGTTTCACGGGGACAGATTTTTCATCGACTCCACTAAAAGTATCCAGACCGGTTTCATCCGGGGCCACATGCGCGACCACCTGATGCCCGTAGAGGTTGAAGTCGATCCAGCTTTCACTTTCGCGTCCGGTGGAACAGCCAAGCACTTCCACGTAAAATTTTCGGGTATCTTCAAGATCATTGACCGGAAAGGCCAAATGAAAAGGAGTGTCCATGCCCTTGATTGTAGAGGGGAACAGGCCCAATGGCTAGTCCAGCTTGGGGGGGGCGGGGATGAAGCTGGGTGAGGCCGATTCCACCTCGTTGCCCTCTTCATCCCACCATTTGGTGGCCGTTAAATCTCCATTGGCGAAAGTTTCCTCCAGCCGTCTCTGACCATTGGGATGGAAATAAATCAGGGTGCCATTGCCCGCAGTTACATCCCCGGTTTTTTGATTGGTCGCGTCCCAGGTTGTGGCCCGCAGGAGTTTGTCGTTTTCCCAGAAACCTTCATATTCCATGGTTTCATCCTCGCGATACCATGCCGTGCGGCCTTGCGGAACGCCCTTGAGATATTCTGCTTCAAATTGTTTTTTGCCGTTTTCATACCACCAGGTGACCGTTCCATTGTGTTTGCCAACTTGCACCGGTTCTTCCCGTTTATTTTGAGTACGTTTCTCGTCCCAAAACTCCACCACGGTGCCGGTAAATGGGGTGCCCGCTGCGAGTTGTAAATTAAGGAGTTCCCCTTCCAGCCGGGTTTTTTCAGCAGGATTGGTTGCGTTTTCGATTTGTGACTCGAGATTTTCTATCTTCGAATCATCCGCACGTTTGTAAATGAATTCTCCGCGTACTTGCGATTGGGAAACAAGGATTGCTCCCTCTGGCATCGGTTGAATTCCCGAAAGGAGTGAAGGGTCAGGTTCCGGCGGCTTTTTTTCGGCAATCAGGGTGCCGTTTGAGTCCCATTCCTTGGCGCGTTCAGTAATACCCAGTCCGTCGTATTGACTTCGGGCAAGCAACTGAGTGCCGTTTGAGTCCCAGAGGGTTCCCACTTCTGTTAGCCGTCCCTTATTGATGAACGCCACCAGCGTTCTTATATTCTCCTCCTTTTGCAGGATAACACGTCCGGTATAAGGCTCGGATTCAAAGGCCTCTGGCAAAATATTAACCGACCCGGAGTTGGTATCGATTTCGTAGGTTAGTGCTCCAACGTTTTCCTCGCCAAGATCTTTAACTTGATCAGGGAGATAAGTCTCATCTTGTGACGTCTTTTTGATTGCGTAGTATAAGGATGTATCCCACAGGACTCTTGAATTGAGTGAGCTTGAAGGGATGGAATTGGAATCGGTGGGTGTATTGGCCGGATCTGGTGCAGCCACTATCTGGCGATTCTCGTCGAGTCGAGCCAGAAATTTGGGGTCGATGGTCCTGGGATATGCTGCCAATAGCTCTTCAGAGGGTAGTGAAAATCCGAAATCCTGTTTTTTGGCTTTAGGAGGTTTTTTCCGTAATGCGTGGTATACGTAATCTCCCACTACTCCGGCTGCCATCCCTGCTCCGGGACTTGCGGTGAGTAAGGCTCCTCCTACTATTAACCCGTCGCTCAGATTCGGGACATAACCGGGGTTAGTTATTCTATATACTGTACTGTCTTCAATTACACTCTCTTCATAGACCGCTGGGTATTTGCATCCTCCGCAAAAAAAGACAGTGAGTGAAACGCACAAAAAACACGGTAAAACGTCAAAAAATAATATTTTTCGACTATTATTCGCTGCAATATGGCTAGTGACATGCATTGGTTCCCTGTTACCAGAGCAATTTTCATACCGAATTGTGAATAACTTTACTTTTAATTGAGGGACTAAGTCTCTGTGGTCGGACAGGAGTGTTCCGGAATCCTTTTAATGCGGATTCAAAAGAACGGGTGCAAATAACGCACCCGATCTCACTCAGAGAACTGTAGCAACCGAAAACTCGTTTACTTATTGTCTTCAGCGGCGTGCTTGTCGATTACGTTACCAACAATCGCCCCAATAGCCGCTCCAGCAATTCCTCCCGCAAAAGCAAACTCTGCAGGCATTCTCTTTGTAGATTGTGGGTAGAATAGGGGTATGTTATGACCCGCGACGCCGCCTACAATTGCTCCGGCTACGCCACCTTGAGTGGCATATCGTGCCGTATGGGAGTCTTTATTACTGGTGCATCCTCCGCAAAGGAAAAGCCCCACCGTAGCTAAAAAAACAGTCTTTTTCATAATAATAAGTCCATCCTGTGATGAATAAGGTCTGTTACAGCAACTATTCGGCCACAATTGGAACGACTTTAGTTTTTTTACTCGCACCATTTTCTCTAGTAAGCCAGAACATCGATAATTCAGTGTTAAAAGCCATATTTGGGCTCATAGTTATTTTTTCATAACCGGTGCCTAGAGAATCACAGCGGAATTATTGCACCGGAATGTGAACAACTTCGTTTTTTGGTGAATTTGGGTTCATTGGCCTAATGGTTGTTTTCGTTCTACCCTGATGGTCGTGGCACACACGCACAAATGTCCCCAATGCGGTTCCCCGGTATCGGGAACGCGAGCAGTGTGCCCCCGTTGTGAAGGGGCAATGGCTCAACCTAGAAATTGGGATGATCGCAAACAGAGCTGCTCGGTACGGGAAGAGAAACGTCACGCCGCCAATACCCGCATGCGCAACAGCGGTGTTGGGATTTTTATTATGGGAATTCTTCTCCTGAGTCGGGGGGTTGAGGCCAGTACCAATACACTGACTCCCATTGGGTCTATCGGGGTACTGTTCATCGTGTTTGGCACTATCTGCTTTCTCTGGGCATGGAGGCTGATCCAACTGGAGAAATAAAAAAACGGGCCCTGGAGGGCCCGCGTCATAAAAACCCGTAAGTTTGAGGTCGTTACTTTTTCTTTTCCTTGCCCGCGACCGTGATGGTGATTTTCTTTGAAACGACTGGAGGGTCATGGGGAATGTGTGCGAAGTCGGCGAACACCAGTTGCAAGGTGTGCTTGCCCGGGGGAAGATCCAGCGTGGCTTCGGTTTGTCCGCCGCCATAATGGAGCAGTTTTTCTGAGGCCACTAGCGGTAAATTCATGGCTGGCAATTTTTCAGTGTTTACGAGCAGATGATGATGGCCGGTATTCTCCTTGGGCTTGCCATCAGGCAATACCAACCCGGCGGGACATACGCCCATGCCGCGTAAGCCAAAGACGACACGCACTTTACCCTTGATGGTTCTACCATTCTTGGGGAGCAGAATCTCGACTTTTGCTCCCTTCGGAGAAGGAGTGCGGGGGATTTTGTCTTCGGCTGTTGTCAGTTGAGTCAAAAGACCACAGAACGTTAGGGCGATAATGAATTTATTCATGTGTAAAAATGTTATGTTTTGAGCAAAAAAGGTTCACCCGCATTGTGACGATGCTAGCCAAAGGCGCAAGAATTTGTTGAGAGAGGCTGGCTATTCTGCCGTTTCAGTTTCCTGAGGCTCGGCTGGTTCGTCGCTGGCTGCTTCGGCTACCTCTTGGGCCGCGGCCTGTTGTTGCGACCATAGGCTTAGGTGCAGCTCAGAGAACAGCGAAGCTGCAAACCAACGGGCGCAATACCCAAACGCTACTGCAGCAATGCAGGCCCTTACGATGGAGATACCGATTCCATTGTCATTTAAAATATTCAATGACAGAACCAGTAAAAAGCCAATTAGGCCACCTTGTGTAATATAGGGAGTCATGGGGTGCAACTCACAGGCTTCGCATCGGCAGTTTTCACTGAAACTTTAGTTTATTTTAGCCCTTTGGAGATCCGTGGTCCCACCGTATCGCCTCCGTCAATCACCAGAGTGTGGCCGGTGGTGTTGGTGGAGAGTGTCATGGCAAGGATGCCTGAGGCAATATCCTCTGGAGTACTGACTTTGCCCAATAGGGTTCCCGCTGCCTTGGACTCCTTGACGCTTTGGTAGGCTTCACCCAGTCCATTTTGCAGCCACTCTCCTTCAATGAAACCCGGAGCAACGGCGTTGACACGAATTTCAGGCCCCAAAGTGCGCGCCAGTGACAAAGTCAGGTTGATGAGGGCGGCCTTGCTGGCGCAGTAAGGGATGGAGCTGCCCGCACCCACCATGCCGGCAATACTGGCGGTATTAACGATCACCCCGCCCTCCCCCTTGGCAAGTGCCTCGCGCGCGGCCCGGGCCATTTGGAAAGGCCCTTTCAGATTCACCGCAAAAATCCGTTCCCAGTCCGCATCCTTTACATCCTCGAGATTAGGAAAATCAATAAAGCGGGTGGTACCGGCATTATTGATCAGGATATCCAGTCCCCCAAATGCTGTCAGGGTTTTCTCCACAATCAACCGGCAGACCGCGTCTTCAGCGACATCGCCTTGAGTCAGTATGATTTCAGCACCCGTCTCGCGGCATTGAGCGGCGACCTGCTCGGCCCGCTCGGCCGACTGATTGTAGTTGATGGAGACCTTACAACCGGCTTTTGCGAGGGAAAGGGCGGTTGCTGCACCCACTCCGCGTGAGGCCCCGGTGATGAGCGCTATTTTATCCTGAAGAATCAACGGGGGAGGGCTATTTTAGCACTTTAAGGCGCAGATTGCGCCATTGCACCTGTGCTCCGGCCAGCTCCTTTTTATTGCCGATGCCATGGACCTGAAGTCCGATGAATCCATCGGCGGTGAGGGAATCCTTGAAATCAGCACGGGCTACGCCATTGAGCCAGGTCTTGATGGAGTCGCCACTACACTCAACGCGCACCTTGTTCCATTCATTGGGTTTGTAGGTTTTTTGGCCGGTTTTGGTAAAGGCGGCCTTGGTTTCCTCATCACCACCCCCACGTAATCCGGGGTACAGCCAACCACGGCGGCCTTCGTCGTAGATACCCGCACTCCACATGCGCTCAGGTTTATTGGGATCTATCTCCACTTGATAGCCATGGACCCGCCCGGCGGGAAACTTTTTGGTTTTACCGTTTTCCAATGTCTTTGTGGTTTCCTTGTCATAGACTTCGGATCGGATTTGTACGCCGGAATTAAGTCGGTTATCACACTTGTATTCATATTCCAGAATGAAATCTCCGTAATGCTTCTTGGTGCAGAGGAAGGAATTGGGGGTGCCATTGACCGCTGTGCCGACAATGGTTCCCTCCTTAATGGTGTACTTGGCGATGCCTCCCTTTTGGGTCCAGCCGGTAAAATTTTTTCCATTGAAGAGATTCTTAAAACCCTTTTCCTGCGCGTTGATAAGGGGACATAACAAGACTGCCAAAAATGTTAATATACGCTTCACCTCCACAGGCTAATAGCGGCCTTAAGTCATTGGCAAGCAAGTTTGCAGGGATAAGCAGTGTAGGCCAATAAGGGCTTGGGAACTATAAACACAGAAGAAATATGTTATCTAACTTATTAAAACTCACGGAAAATGTATTAATGCGTGAAAATCCCCCACTCAAAAACAGTTTTCACGCCTAGGTTTTAATTCAAATCGAAGATAGGGCTCGTTTTATTTATAATCAGACATCTTTTAGGGGTAAAGTTACGTGGCATGAAAACTGCGCAAGGGAGTCGGTCTGAGGGCCATATGCATTTCCGTTAAGAAATTAGCGCAAAACAAAGTACCCAACAAAATTATGAAAAAACAACAAGGATTCACACTAATCGAACTTTTGGTGGTGATTGCCATTATCGGCATATTGGCCAGCATGCTTTTGCCCACCTTGGCCAAGGCAAAGAAAAAAACCAACCGGCTCAAATGCATGAACAACATCAAAAACGGTGGCGGTTCTGCGCTTCAGGCTTATGCAGTCGAATTTGAGGGCTTCCCCTGGCATTTTAGTGGAGTTAACAATAACGAATACAAGGCGCAAGGGTATCGCGATTGGAGGGATCCGTTCCGCTTGGGGTATGTATGGGGAGCGAACGCCATGAAAACCGACCTCGGTAATATCAAGATGCTTGCTTCACCCTGTGATCCGGCAGTTATTACCAAAAATCAGAACACCAAGAAATACAGCACCACAGACTACAAGTGGGGTCAGCTGGCGATCTGGTATCAGACCCAGAGTTACGCAATCAGTTTGGGGGGTGATGACTTGGCTCCTGAAACCATCCTGATGACCACCCGCAACTGGGTTGGTGATGGCGGCACCAATCGCAAGGCTTATTGGAAGAAATACGGAGGTAAAAACCATAATGACAGGTGGGAGTTCAATCGTGGCCAGGTAAAACCGACTGAAATGTGGGGAAACACCAACTGGAGAACCAACAACAAGAACAATAAGCACGGCAATAAGTTCGATCCCATAGCCAACCGCTGGCTGGCTGACGGGTTTGCTGATCCCGCGAAAGGAGCAACTTCCAAGTCGGTCAGGGCGGTGCGCATGAGTGGTTTTGAGCGCGGTCAGGGTACCGTGCTCCTAAGCGACCAGTCTTGCAAGCAGGTGTCCGGGAACGCCGAACTCGAGGGCATGGTCGATAAGCACAAGGGAGCCGACGGGGGCCGGGCTGTTACGCCCGGTTGCCTGACTTTCCTGCGACCCTATCAAAAGGTAAATTAAGAGGGATGGTTTTTTCGAATCCCGTTGGATTTCCTTCGGGTTCAAGGGTGCCCGCCAGTGATGGCGGGCACTTTTTTTGATTGAACGACCCAGAAAAAAGAGTGGGGAGAAACTTGTTTTAGTTGTCTGATGGCAAAAGAAAAAGGCCCCGAAATGTGTTATCGGGGCCTTTTGCCATAAAACGGGTTTGGTTTATTCTCCCTCTTCGCCTTCGCTTTCTTCTTCTTCTTCTTCTGCGGCTTCAGGCGGGTCTACAGGAGCAGCTTCACTGCATCCGGTAAATTGGGAGACCCCCGCGGCTGCGAAGGTCGTGATGACTAGAGTTTGAATAATTTTTTTCATAAAGAGGCAGGACTTATAGAAGTTGCCAAGAGACGGCGCCAGCAAAAAATAGGTCATCAAGACCGGATCAGCGTGCCCACCGGTGAAAATTACGGCTAATGGCGTGGATTCCACGCAGTGCGTCCGTGTCTTAACTGGCTCAAAATACGTATTATGACATAAACACGCTGTTTTTTAAGGATTTTTTAATGGCTGTATTTGCCAGCACTGATGGCATCATTCCTGCGAAAACACCCCAACTTGGATTAACAAGAGGCACCGTGAACTGGTTCAGGATGCCGCTAAACCCAACAACCCAAAACAAATTATGAAAAAAATACTTAAA
>JASLKQ010000122.1 GCA_030747505.1 Verrucomicrobiota bacterium
GGCACGCTATGCTGATAGCGACGGCTACGAGAAAGATCGACCGCGACTCAACGCCTGGCGCTACCGCGACTGGGTGATTAACGCTATCAATGACGACCTGCCCTTTGACCAGTTCACAGTTCAACAGCTTGCCGGAGACCTGTTGCCCAGTGCCTCCGCCGATCAACGCCTGGCTACAGCCTTCAACAGGCAAACCCTCACCAACACCGAAGGGGGCACTGATCAGGAACAATGGCGCGTGGCCGCAATCATGGATCGCGTGGAAACATTTGGCACCGTCTGGCTTGGGCTCACTACCATCTGTGCTCGCTGCCACAGCCACAAATATGATCAATTCACGCAAAAGGAATACTATGAACTCTTCGCCTACTTCAACAACGGCGATGAAACCAACACCAATCTTCCCTCCTCAGCAGTAGCCATGGCGAAGCACGAAAAAGATAAGGCTGCACACGATGAACAGGTGAAAATCTTGAAGGACAGAATTGTCGCACAGGATCAGGTGCTACGCAAAAACCTGACCGCATTTGAAAAGCAACTGCACGCACAAATAACCGGCCGCAAAGATTCGCCGGTAAAATTCCATCCCCTCGAAGACACCAGCTTGCGCGGCCCTAAGGATGTGGTTTTCAAGAAACAGAAAGACGGTTCACAATTGGTCACCGGAGCAAACCCTGCGAAAGCCGAATACACACTTGAGTTCAAAACAGACCTGAAGAACATCACAGGCTTAAAGATTGAAGTGCTTCCGGACAAATCGCTTGCTGCAAATGGCCCCGGCCGAACAGCACACGGCAACTTTGTGCTTAATGACGCGCGCGTATACGCGGCTTCCGAGGCAAGGTTTGACGCCAAAAAACATCGCGTAACCCTTGCCGGTGCCAAGGCTGATTATTCGCAGAAGAATTGGCCTGCCAAAAACGCTATCGACGGTAAGGTCGACGAAGGCACTAAGGGAACCGGTTGGGCCATTGGCTCACAATTCGGAAAGGCACATCACCTGATCGTCACCTTCTTCAAGCCGGTTGCGTTCAAGGACACAACGCACCTGCAGGTGGTGCTTGATCAACAATACGGAACACAACACACCATCGGCCGTTTTCGCATTACCGCGCGCACCGGCCAAACACCGACCGATGGCATTCCCGAAAATATCGCCAAGCTGCTAACCCTCGACCCAGCCAAGCGCAACGCAAAGCAAACTGACGCATTGCTCGCTTTTTCACGCGGCCGTGATGCAGACTCAAAAAAACTCGCAACCCAAATGGCCAAGCTCACGAAAGCCGCACCCAAGGCACCCTTGATGAGTGTCCGGGTAATCTCACAGCGCACCAAGAATCCACGTACCACGCATTTACTGGATCGGGGTGAATTCAAACAACCCAAGGCCAGAGTCACCCCCGACACCCCGGGTATTTTGCCGCCTGTGAAACACCGTGCTGACACAGGCGACCGGCTTGACCTTGCCCGCTGGCTTGTTGGCGACCGCAACCCTCTTACCCCGAGGGTAACGGTCAATCATATCTGGTCTAATCTTTTTGGCATAGGCCTCGTGCGCACCCCTAATGACTTTGGTGTGCGCGGTGAGGCTCCAACCCACCCGAAATTGATCGATTGGCTGGCTGGCGAACTGATCCAGCGCAAATGGTCACGCAAGGCGATGATCAAGCTGATTGTCACCAGCGCCACTTATCAACAATCCTCTCTTCACCGGCCAGAACTAAGGGAGGAAGACCCGGACAATAAGCTCATCCACCGACAAAACCGATTCCGCGTGGAGGCGGAGATTATCCGTGACCTGCATCTTGCCACCAGCGGTTTGCTGAGCGACAAGATCGGCGGACCCAGCGTTTTCCCTCCACTACCCTCCGGCGTGGCGGCACTCTCATACGCCAACAACCTCAAGTGGAACACGAGCAAGAACACAGACCGTTACCGGCGCGGCATGTACACTTTTTTTAAGCGCACCTCCCCGCACCCGAACCTGACAACCTTTGACTGTCCCGACTCCAATGTCACCTGCGTCAAACGCGGCCGTTCAAACACACCGCTGGCCGCGTTGGCCACGCTTAACAACACGGTCTTTTCCGAAGCAGCCAAGGCAATGGCTAAACGCATTTTACAGGAGAAATCTGATGACGCTGACCGTATTGAACGCTGTTTCCGGCTTTGCGTGGCCCGTCCTCCGACTTCGGACGAGCACGCCGCCTTCGTTGGGCTGCTCAAATCCGCACGCGAATATTACCGGTCTCACGAGCCGGAAGCCAAGGCCTACAACGGAGACGCCGAAGCCAGCGCTTGGGCGACCATCGTACGCATCATCTTGAATATGGATGAATTCATCACGCGCGAATAATCCACGGCAGCCGATTGAATTAAGGCGATAATGAATAAGAGTCATCATAGAGAAACTTATATTGGCCAGTCTGCCCTTACTCAAACCCGGCGAGACTTCCTGGCAACCTCGGCCAGCGGACTGGGTGGCGTCGCGCTGACGACATTGCTGGCAGAAGATGGGCTATTTGACCAGAGCACAACCAACCCCATGGCCCCGCGCAAACCGCACTTCGCCCCCAAGGCCAAGGCGTGCATTTTCATCTTCATGGCCGGAGCTCCTTCGCACATTGACTTGTTTGATCCCAAACCAGTGCTCAACAAGCGACATGGCCAAAGCCTGCCCAGGGAGATTCTAGATAAGGCGCGGTTTGCCTTCATCAAGCCAGACACCGCAGTGCTGCAGGGCAGCAAGCGCACCTTCAAGCCCTACGGCCAGTCGGGAATGGAATTTAGCGACTACGTGCCGCACTTGGGCGGCGTGGCCGACGATATCCTGATGGTTCGTTCAATGTTCTCGGAGGAATTCAATCATCACCCTGGCCAACTGCTGATGCAATGCGGCGCATCACGCTTTGGCCTGCCCACCACCGGCTCGTGGCTCACCTACGGGCTGGGCAGTGAATCAAAAAACCTTCCTGGCTACGTGGTCCTCACTGCCGGACGCGGTTCCAGTGGAGGCACCACCCTCTGGCAGAGCGGTTACCTGCCCTCCACCTATGAGGGAGTCCTCTTCCGCAGCCAGGGCGAGCCGGTGCTTAACCTGGATAACCCCAAGGGCCTGCCTGCCACCCTGCAACGGCAGGGCCTCGACACGCTTCGTAAAATCAACCAGGACCGTTACGAGAAAATCCGTGACCCGGAGATTGCCAGCCGAATTGCCAGTTATGAATTGGCCAGCCGAATGCAGACTGCCGCGCCAGAATTAATTGATCTCTCCAGGGAAAAAAAAACAACACTTGAGGCCTATGGAGTGAATCGTGCAGAGCCCAAGGAGATCGGCGGACGCGGCAAACAAGGCAGCACCTATCAGGATTTTGCCCGCAACTGCCTTATGGCCCGCCGACTGGTGGAACGGGGAGTGCGGTGCATCAACATTGTCCACGCCTCGTGGGATCACCACAGCAATCTCGACCCGGAGCTCAAATACAATGCCGGCGCAGTCGACCAACCCATCGCCGCACTGATCGGCGACCTCAAGCAACGTGGACTGCTCGACAGCACGATGGTCGTCTGGGGATCGGAATTTGGCCGCACACCCCTGGGCGAAAACCGCGGAGGCCGCAAGATGAACACCGGGCGCGACCATCACCCCTTCTGCTTCACCATGCTCATGGCCGGCGGCGGCCTCAAGGGCGGCCACGTATACGGTCGCTCTGATGATATCGGATGGGGCATCGAAGAAAACCCCGTCCACCCCAATGATCTGCATGCCACCATGCTCCATTGCTTCGGCCTGAACCACGAGCGCCTGACCTATCGGCACCAGGGCCTAGACATGCGCCTTACCGGAGTCGCAGGTAATGTCATAAAGGACTGGCTAGCCTGATGGAAATTTTTCTCAACGGAGAATTCACCCAGGAAGAAGACGCTAAGGTATCTGTCTTTGATCGTGGTTTTCTTTATGGAGATGGAGTATTTGAAACACTTCGAGTTTATAACGGTAAGCCATTTCTTCTAGACCGGCACCTAGGCCGGTTAGCCCATAGCTTAGGAGGCCTTTACATTAAAGACCCTTATGACTTTGAACAATGGTATGAATATATTAAGGAATTAATGGTACGCAATAACGCGAAAGAGAACATTTTAAGAATTCAAGTCAGCCGAGGCGTAGGCAAAAGAGGTTACACCAGCAGCGGCAATTATTCACCTACAGCTGTCATATCACTACACGACCCTCCTCCCTTAATCGACAAGCAACATCAGTTAGATTTGGTCACCGCATCAAGAATTCTTACCGATCACGACCCGCTTTCAACATTGAAGACATCAAACAAGCTGGTTAACATCATTGCCATGCGCGAAGCTGAACGTGCTGAGGCACACGATGCGGTGCTTTTAAACGGCCAAGGCTACACAACCGAAACTTCATCCAGTAATATCTTTATTGTTCTGGAGGGAAAACTATACACCCCTCCGCTCTCCAGCGGCTGTCTTAGCGGAATAACCCGAGGCTATGTGCTGGAACTAGCCGCTGAATTGGGGATTGACGCGCTCCAAAAGGATTTGGAATTAGAACAACTGGAGAACAGCGAAGGATTTTTTTTGACCAACAGCACTCAGGAAATCCAACCCGTTAAATCGCTTAATGGAGCTACCATTAATCAAAGCCCGGTCACCTCTGAACTTCAAAGGATTTATCGACAAAAGGTAACCTCTGCCACGAAATAACCATGGGTATTCCCAAAGATATATCGGCTATATTTGATTCCCCCACAATGCCTTCACTGGGGCCTGAAGCAAGAGAATCAGTCCTTAGCATTAACCAGTGCAAAAAAATGACGACTGAAGCACTTGAAAATGCCAACATCGGGAGAATTGAAGGAAATCTAATCCTTAGCGCAGCACTTTTATGGCATGATTACTTGGCTGAATCGCACGCGATCTCTCAATCCATACACAGTCAGGATGGAAGCTACCTCCACGGAATAATGCACCGCCGGGAACCAGACTATTCAAACGCCAAGTACTGGTTCCATAAAACAGGAAACTACTCAGGCTATGACATGCTTTCAGTAAAGACAGAAACCATCCTGGGCAACACGTCGCTTTCAAGCCTTACCAAAGGTCGATGGGATCCATTTACAATGGTCGACTCGGTCAGTCAGGCAAAACACGGAACATGCGAATATGAACTTCTGCAGAAAGTGCAACAAGCAGAGTTTAAAACTTTACTCGAAAAGACCTTCAACTAGTGAATATGCTCTCTTAAGGCCTCGATTAGGCCGGAGATATTGTGTGGATTAGCCTCTAATTCAGGTGACACTCCCAGTTTCATTAATGCCTTGGTTGTCTCTGGCCCAATGCTGGCAACCTTTAATTTATGATTCTTTACCGCATCACCCAACCCGAATCGGAGATCAAAATTCTCCACTGCCGAACTACTGGTAAATGTAATCCAATCTGCTCCATTTTTATTAAAATCAGCGACTACCCCATCCCGATCCTCAGTTTCAGGGACCGTCTTATAAACAGGGACATCATCCACAATTGCCCCAATTGATTCCAAGGCACGAGGCAATTCAGGGCTCGCAACCTGGGCACGGAGCAAAGCGATGTTTTCGTTCTCAATACAAAAATGATCACTATCCTGAAAAGCCCGGGCAACCCCTTCAGTGGTGTACTCATTTGGCATCAAATCGACTTTAAGACGCATTGCTTTCAGTTTAGCCGCTGTGGCAGAGCCAACAGCAGCTATCCGGCACCCACCCAAATCACGAAGATCATCAAAACCTTTAAAAAAATAGTTAAAGAACTGATCAACTCCATTTGTACTCGTAAATATCAACCACTGATATGAACGCAGACCCAAAAGAACATCCTTTAAAGGCCCTTTGTCATCAGGTTGAACAATGCGAATCGTTGGAATCTCCAACACTTCGGCTCCCAATTCAGTAAGCCGTTTATTTAGCTCTCCAGCCTGTGCTGCAGCTCTTGTCAGCACAACGCGCTGCCCAAAGAGGGGCCGACCTTCAAACCAGTTGAGACTCTTACGGAGACCAACAACACTGCCAATTATGATGACTGCAGGAGCACAAAAGACAGCTTGTTCTGCCTTGTCGGCGATGTCTGCAAGTGTGCCGGTCAATGTTTCCTGTTGACTGGTCGTCCCCCAACGAACCAAAGCTACCGGAGTCTCTTCCTTTAGTCCATTTTCTCGAAGTCGGGCAACTATGGAACCTAAGCGCTCGATCCCCATAAGGATGATCTTTGTGCCCGATTCCTGTGCAAGATGCCCCCAATCAATCGTACTCCCCGGCTTGCCAGGCTGCTCATGACCCGTGAGAACCGTAATGCTGGAGCAATGATCACGATGAGTGGTGGGAATTCCGGCATAGGCAGGAACGGCACTAATGGAGGTAACCCCGGGTACAATTTCAAATGGAACCCCGGATAATGCCATGCTTTCCGCTTCCTCCCCTCCCCTTCCGAACAGAAATGGATCACCTCCTTTAAGACGAACAACATTCTTGCCTTCCCGGGCATACTCAACCAACAGCATATTTAGCTCTTCTTGGGGAATGACATGAAGTTTTGAACGTTTTCCGGCAAATATGATTTTAGAACTTTCTGGTGCAAGCGCAAGCAAGGCAGGATTCACCAAGGCATCACTAATAATGACATCAGCTAATCCAATCAATTCTGCCCCACGACGGGTTAATAATCCAGGGTCACCTGGCCCGGCTCCGACCAAATATACTTTTCCTTTCGTACCCATAGGCTGCACTTTTAAACCACTGGTTTTATTGGCTGCAAATAAAAAAACCGAAGCGCTACAGCTTCGGTTTAATGATAAAAACTGGCGGCAACCTACTCTCGCGAAAGCTATACAATCGCTACCATCGGCAATGAAGCGTTTGACGGCCGAGTTCGGGATGGGATCGGGTCGGGCCACTTCTTTATAGCCACCAAAAAATTGTCAAATTCTGCACATCGTGATTGTCACGTTTCTCTGAAAACCTTGCATGGAGTCTGTTTCTTATCCTGCGAACGTATTGTCGGCTATATTTGATCTAACTCTTTTTGAGTTAATGTATTTAACCCTTTCGGGTTAAGATAAGCCAATCGGACATTAGTACCAGTCAGCTAAACACATTACTGCGCTTACACCTCTGGCCTATCAACCTGGTAGTCTTCCAGGAGCCTGATGGGGAAACCTTGTCTTGGGATGAGCTTGGCGCTTAGATGCTTTCAGCGCTTATCTCTTCCGCACTTAGCTACGCAGCGCTGCCGTTGCTACGACAACTGCCACACCAGAGGTGCGTCAATTCCGGTCCTCTCGTACTAGGAAGTGAACCCCTCAAGTTTCCTACGCCCACGGTGGATATGGACCGAACTGTCTCACGACGTTCTGAACCCAGCTCGCGTGCCACTTT
>JASLKQ010000123.1 GCA_030747505.1 Verrucomicrobiota bacterium
GCCACTGCAGGGGGAGACTGAGGTTTTGGCAAAGGTTGCCGCTTCGGCAAATCCCAGGCCTTAAGCCAGCGCGTTTTTTTACGCTCAAAGCCCATCTCCTTGACCATACGCTCCTCCATGTCCGGCAAGTGGGCAGCACCATAAAAAATGGCCAAATTCTTTTTCCCTGCCGCCATCTCCTTGCCTAGCACCTTGAGAGCAACCTTGTTGCGATCGGTTAAAATTACCGATCCTTCCTCCCCGTTGAGTCCGGCCGTCAGGCGCTCCATCTCATTAAACTGCCGGGCCAGAAGATATTTCAACTCCACCGATCGCGCGGGACTCAGGAGTGCGCGTAATAATTCAGCAGTGCTAATGTCAGCTGCCCTTTTGCCCTTTTTGGAGCGGGCAGCCATGTCTTCGCGCATCAGCTTGAACATCAACATAAACATACTTTCCCCGCGCGCCTGTTGTTGCTTGCGAAACTGCTTTACCGTCATGTCCGCGTGCACAAAATTTTTTGCCGTATAATCAACCTCATCCAGCTGATAAGCCAAATCCAGCTGCTTTTGCATAAAAGTCTGCATCATGCTCACACTGGACTTAGGTCGGCCCTTGAACTGGACAGGATCCAGATCGGCTGGCTTCACCATTTCGTAAAGCACCGAGTCATACCGTTTAAACAGCTTGTTGAGTTGTTCGTAGTACGCTTTGTCGCCAATATGAACAGCTCCTACCAAATCCACCTTAGCTCCAGTTTTCCTGTGTTGCAGCGAAATGACGCCAACCTCAAGAGCCCCCTCCCCGCCCTTTTCCTGAAAGCGCAAATACGCCTTTTCTTCTGCCGGCTCGGCAGCCAGAAGCCCAATGCTGATAAATGCACAAGATAACCATTTCATGTTTTAACTTTACCCCGCATCTGAGCTGCAGGCAACCCACATTGCAGATCATCAATAATGGGTTATGTTATAATGAATATGGATTCGAACAACGGACAGTAATTACAGCCGGATCAAACCGTGGCATTACTGTTGAAAAAAGTTTCGCGTAATAAGTCGAAGGGATGGTAATGCCCTCGGGCAACTAAGCTTACAGCAAGCACTTCCTTCGATGGAAAGGATTTCAATTCCTTGAAACTGGGCGATCAAATCCTGCGTTAATCCGGTTAATAACATGAGATAAGTACCCTTGATTATTGATCGATGTACTTTAGAATTCTGACGAGGAGATGAGTGAGTCTGAACAGTGGTTCTTTGTGCTTGATGGTGAACATGCCGGCCCCATTGACTCCCAAACTCTGGAGGGAATGATCAGGTCGGAGCACCTACCCCCCGACGTTCTCGTGTGCCGGGAGGGAATGCAGGACTGGTTGCCGGCCAATGAGGCTGGTTTAATCAATGAACCGCAAGCCAGCCAGAAAAGCCACCCGCCCGCTGAGGTTGACTTAGCATTCGGTGCACAACCCAACCGTTCAAGCCTCTCATCGGGGTCAAGCAGTGTGCTGACCCGAAATGAAATATATCAAAAAATCACTTTCGGACTTATTGCTCTACTGATAGTCATCCTTTCAATTGGCGGGGGATTGTTTGCTGTTCAGTCAAAGAACCACAAGAAAGAGGTCAGTAGTTTGAGGAAAACGCAGTCCGAGTCAAAGGAGTTGACCACAAAACTCGTTTCGGATTCAGAGCATTTACAGCATAACGTGGATCAACTTAATGAATCCAAATTATCTCTTGAAACATCCGCAACAGACCAGGCAAAAACCATCTCAGACCTTAATACCACCAACACCCAGCTGGCTGCACAAAATCGAACCCTGTTGGAAAACTATAGAGATGCCACTAACAAGTTAAATACTTTAAATAATGATGGAGGGGTTGCAGATGAGAGAATTCAAGAAGCCAACCAAAGAGTAGCTTCCGCCGAATCCGCCGCACTGGCTGCCAAGCAACAATTAGAACAAACGATACGACAGGCCCAATCTCAAGCCGCTCAATTACAAAAACAGATTAATGAAAAGACCTCCAACACTCAGGAGCAACTGAGCGCCAAGGAGAGCGCCATCCAGAGTCTGTCCAATGAACTAGCAAACCTGAAAACGCAACTCTCTGAGGCCACAAATCAGGTCGCCGGCCTTAAAAGAGAACTTGGCGAAAACCCCATACGAATTGGATCTCCCAGTGGCCCAAAGCCTTCGGTCGACACCAAGCCTTTTAGTGAAATCAAGTATACTGATACCGAGTATAATTTTGCAGTAATTAACAAAGGACACCTTGATGGGGTAAAGAACGGAGAAAGTTTCCGCGTGGTCAGTAGAGAAAGCGGTGAGGTCATCGGTGAATTAAATATATACCGGGTGAATACTGATGTTTCCCTTGGCAATCTCGGTACAATTAATATCAATAGCCTGAAGACAGGCGACCTTGTTTATCGAAAATAGCAGGCCCCAAATACTGGAAACCGGCTTTACGATTGACTTATTCACAGCCCTCTCCTAGGGTAATGCCATGCCAAAAATTTCCCAGAGCATCTGGTTTCCAGTGCTATGCAGTCTGATAATTACGATTGGGGCCTTTGGTGGCCTTACTTATTGGATGGTCGGAAAACTAACAGAGCACAAGGCGCACGGCGGAGACTCACACGCCAAAAACGATCCACACGGAGACTCACACGCCAAAAACGATCCACACGGAGACTCACACGCCAAAAACGATCCACACGGAGACTCACACGCCAAAGGAAAATCCCACGAGGACACCAACAGTTCCGCTCTGGGCCAATGGAGTTACGAGGGAGAAACCGGGCCAACACATTGGGATCAATTTTCAAAAATCGCAAAAACAGGCATTCGTCAATCTCCCATCGATCTGATCACTCAAAAAACAGTTACGCCAATAAACCTCACTCCAGTTGGGTTTCATTATCAGGATTCAGTTTTCTCCCTTAACAATAATGGCCATACCATTCAGGCTGAATGTGACCCGGATAACAGTATAATCATTGATGGCTATCACTATACTTTGCTTCAGTTCCACTTTCATGCCAGCAGTGAACATTTAATTGATGGAAAAAGTTACCCCATGGAAGTGCATTTGGTACATGTAATCTCCGACAAGCAGAATGAGTTACCCCCGGATGTGCAGGCCTCAAAACCTCCAGCCAAATCTCTGGCCGTAATTGGCGTCATGATCAAAGAAGGAAAGGCAAACTCATTGATTGGCAATTTATGGAAAAAAATCCCCGATCCAAAGAAGCCTCCCGTGCATTATTTTATCACCGGTCAAAATGCCAACGCCCTCCTTCCGGAACCTGGAAAACGCTCTTTCTATCGCTATAACGGCTCCCTAACAACCCCTCCCTGCACTGAGAACGTATTATGGACGGTAATGAGTGAACCCATCGAATTCTCCAAGGAACAAATCGAATCTTTCACCAAACTTTACAGCAAAAACAACCGCCCCCCTCAAAAAACCCACCAGCGTTTCGTTCTACACTATCATGACTCAGGCGACCTTCACACCCCCAGTGCACCAGTAAGTGCACCGCAACCCCCGATTCACCTAAACTCCCCTGCCGCGCTCCCTTCCATACCGGCCTTGCCCAAAGGGGGGGCGAGCAAACAGCCCCCCAACATCCGTCTTCAGCCTGTCCCTTTGCAACCAGCAAAGATTATTGCCCCTATTGCCCCTGAGGAGCCACTCAAGCCCAGGCTAACAATCAACGAATAGAGAAAGCATCTACGCCCCCCTCCACGGCGGTCCAAAATAAAATTTGCTGCTACTTTACAGCATCAAAGGGGAGCGCCAGAGTGTCGGCCGCCGCTGAAAAAGGTAGGTCAATTATCATTGCCGGAACCCTCGCCGCACCCCAATCGGCTTTAGAATAGTTTTCACTAATATTCCGTACACCGGGATAAGAACCTCCCTGATTCAAAACATTTCTGGACTTCAACGAAGAGCAACCGCTTATGAGAAAGAGGATGCCAGCGCAAAAAAACGACTTAGAAACAATAGTTTTCATTCGGACTATTCAATAGAAAAACCAAACGAATCGGTCAAGGGCGATCAAACGTAGTTGGTGGCAGAATATACCCATCCTTCAAAGAATAAGTAAATATCCGGTTAATTAGAGTAAGATTTTTTCCATATATGATATGTATTTGGAAATATACGACGAGCAATCAGTACTTTGGGGCGGAAAATCAACCCCGGCCAGTGGTGAATATTCAGGTTTGGGTGTATATTGTAGCATGCTAATCATTGGAATAACCCTTCTTGGCGTTGTGATGGCTTGCGTCCTGGAATTCGCCATGCCGAATGCGGGTGAATAAAGCCTCCTTGCAGGCCGAAAGAGATGCAGCAGAGAGAGACAGACGTGGTGGGTTCTGGTGTGCCGGGAATCACTCTCAGCGGTTGCCAGAACGTAATTCCCAGAATTTCCAGCGAATTAAAAAAAACACTTCAGAATAACAGGCTACCGCAAACCAGATTGATCCAACGCACAATGCAAAACCTCCAATGGCAACTACCATTAACAAGGAATCCAATGTGCTAAACCAAATTAACAGCCACAAAAGAGAAACTCCAACTGACCACCACAATTGACTTAACATGTAATCCTTTACTTTGCTAGGGAACCCTCCTTTGGCATTGCATACACAACAATTATAACTAGTTATGTACACCCACGGTTCTGCTTGATTTCCAATATGCCTTGTTTCTTTGGAGGTAAAATCCTCGTATGATTTGCATTTCGGACACCAGAAATCATGAAGCTCAGCATCGCTCATCACACCAATCCTAACCTCCAGCAGGATTTCCGCGCAAGACAGCAGTCTGAAACAGAAGCAGATACTTCTGGATTAGTGATTCAGACTCGCCATTCGGGTTTGGGGCGGTAGGGTTTGGACATGAAGTTCCTCCTGCCATTGCTGTTAATTGCCTTCTCCGGATTTGCGGAGGGAGTACAATTCAGAAATATATCCGGAGAGGTGCGTGGCAATCTCCGGCTTGAAGTCATCGTCTTTCCCGAGAAGATCGCACAAAATTTTGTGCGACTGAATCCGAAGGCGATTTTCTATCGGCCGGTGAAGGCTGATAAAAAGAGAAATCCGCTGGTGATCTTCCTGCACGGATCAGGAGGATCCAGGCGAAGCATCGAACGTTCAAAGTGGACGCCGGATGTCAAACGTTTCATCGCCTCCAAGGAAGGTAAGCGAAGTGTCAATATTCTCGTGCCTCAAAGCAAGGGACAATGGGATCCCAAATCCTTAAATGTGATGCTTGACCATATTCTTCAGAAGAATCCGGCCATTGATACCAGTCGTATCTATTGCGTCGGATACAGCATGGGGGGAAAGGGGACTTGGGAATGGGCTATGGCTTCGCCAAAGCGCTTTGCCGCTGTCATTCCCAAAGCTTTCATCCCTGATCTTTCAGGCATCAAAGGCATGGTTAAGTTGCCGATTTGGGCGATGGTTGGAACAAAGGATTCAAGACCCCGGGTTCAGGGAATACAAGGTATGGAAAAAGCACTTAAGCAACTGGGTTCGACCATGGTGAAAACAACGTTCTTTAATGGCGCCAATCACGGGTCCACTCCCGGTGAGATTAAAAAGTTGGAGGGTGTCTATGCATGGCTTTTTTCACATGCCCGATCTCCTCAACTGAATTAAAACTGAATTACTTTTGGTGTGGGTGAGCTACTTCCCTTTAGGTTTCTCGAGATCGTAGAGGGCTTTTACTTCCTCGGCGGATAATGCGCGGTTGTAGATGCGGACGTCGTCTATATGACCATCCCAATGGCCATAATTAACACCGCTCTGTGGAAATAGTTCACTCGTTCTCTCGTACCCTCCCCATATACCAATGGTGGCATCTTGGTGTTTATTGGCAAAAGCCGGCGGTACATCATTTTTTGAATCAACGTTTTTACCATCCAAATATAAATTACCTGCCCCTCTTTCAGAGCTAAAAGTAAAAACAGCATGATGCCAGTTGTTATCCGCAACGTTCTTGTCGCCAGAGAAATTGGTGGCTGCTCTTAAGGATTTAGCTATTTCATCGCCGTGACCCACTACAACCCCTATTTTACCGGAGACATCCCCCTGATCTGTGTCAGCGACAAAAAGCATATAATTCATATGCGTATGGTACACTCCTTGGCCTTTAGCCAAAAGAGTGCGATATATATGGTCAGGATGGTTAGAGCGCCACTTAAACCAGACACTCGTCGTGAATTCCTTTAATGCAATCCCTTCTGCATTGCCTAGAATCATGTAACCGGCGACGTTAAAATCATAACATCTTTGCGGGTTACCATGTCTGTCATTTGCAGCGGATGCTCCGCCAATAATTTCTGCTTTTTTACTGTTACCCGTTGAATCGTGCGTATTCTTATTAAATTCGTAATGCGCAACCAATCCATCTTTAACATCCGTCCATTCCTTGGCTTTCTTATCAGAATTATTCAGGGACAAGCTTTCGTTGGACTGACTTCCGTTCTTAATTGAATCATTCCCACACCCTGATGGCACACACAGAATCAGCAGTAATGGCAGGATGAGCTTGATCATGCTCCAATCCTAACCTCCGGCAGGATTCCCACGCAAGACAGCAAGTGATTCAGGCTCGCCATTCGGCTTCAGGGCGGTAGCGTGGGGGTGTGGAAGATAATTGGTTCTTATTATTTCCAGTTTTGTGTTGGTTGTCTTATTGGCTTTTTAGAGCCTATAAGACTGGCACTATAAGCCCACCACGCCTCCCAACGTTTACCATTTCGGAAACACCCGGCCGATTCATAGCATCCGCAGGTCTTTACACGATTATCACCTTTTTTCTATGGTGCTTTTTCCTGACAAAGTTAATTCGCTCGCTCCAATAAGAAAAGGCCGAGGAGATTCAGACTCGCCATTCGGGTTCGGGGCGGTAGCGTGGGGGCATGAAGGATTTCAAGTGCGACAAGTGTGGCGCAACAACTCCTGACAACTCTACTCCACCCAAGTGTCAAAAATGCGAATGGGAACGTGAGTATGAGGAACATAGAAAGCGTGTTAGAGCGCGAATGTTAAAGGGTATAGAGATGCTGCCAAAGAATCGGTGGTGGGATTATATTCCAT
The DNA here is from genome assembly GCA_030747505.1 of Verrucomicrobiota bacterium. Classification (GTDB taxonomy): domain Bacteria; phylum Verrucomicrobiota; class Verrucomicrobiia; order Limisphaerales; family UBA1100; genus UBA1100. The sequence continues at coordinate 7,097 of JASLKQ010000123.1, forward strand.
TTATACTCTTCGCAACCCTTATAGGTGCTGCTCTGATTACCTCTCGTTGCTCCTAACCCCCAAGCAGATTCAGACTCGCCATTCGGCTTCAGGGCGGTAGCGTGGGGGTATATGAAAAACATCGACGTTAAATCTCTCCTCATTGGAACACTCCTTGCCTCAACCATTTTCCTCGGCGTGGCTGCGGTCCCCAGCGGAACAGGCTCTTCAAAACAAGCTTCAGAGTGGGATGCAACACAAACTTGGACTATTGCCAGTCGGGAATTTGGGAACCCCTCAAACCATACTCATCCAACGGGAGCAGAACCTTTTGCTATGCTTTCGGTT
>JASLKQ010000124.1 GCA_030747505.1 Verrucomicrobiota bacterium
AACCAATCCCAAGAGTAACTTCCCATGAACTAGGCCATGCTTTAACGTTACAGCATAGGCAGAACGTAACAAATCTACTCGCAAGTGGCACCAGTGGGTGGACTTTGAATGAGCAAGAGATAAAACAAGCTAGGAATGCAGCCAAAAAAAAACCGTGGATTCAATCGGCTGCGACCATCCTCAAAAAAGCCGATCAAACTTACAAGGCGGGAGAAAAAGAAAAAGCCCGTGAGCTGTATCGGCTTATTGCCCGCATCCCCCTGCGTTGCCCCGAAACCAGTCGGGCAAAGAAGCGCTCCAATCTGGATTAAATAAAAATCTCACACTTGGGTAGGGCCTGCTCCACCTGAATCAGTTCCTCACGAGGCACCGAATTACCGTAAAGCCAAAGTTGTTTGAGGTTCTTGAGTTCACAGAGGGCATTGACCCGGGTAATTCCATTCTTCTCCAAATACAGGTAACGCAACTGTGAAAACTCCCTTAGCAAGGCAACATCACTCAGTCCCGTTCTGGAAAGACCCAACATCTTGAGTTTGGGTAATTGCCGTAGACCGGCCACCATCGCCGGCCAATCCTCAATCTCTTGATCATCAAGCTTCACCTGCTCCACCGCTTCCAATTGTTCCTTTGTCAAATCCCCTTCGGGCCACATGGAGGCGGCACGAATCGCTTCATCCAGCACTTCAGGCAAAGCCTCATCGCTGGTCTGCATCGGTTTTGCCAAGGCAACTTCCGGCGGCGCCCCGCAGTGAGGACACATCAACGCCGTGGAACTGACGGGTTGACTGCACTCAGCGCATTGGGTCATTGACATGCTTCTGATATACATCAGCCATACTGCGTTGACACGCTTCTTTCGAAGGTTAGTCTCCTGTCCCATGCGCATGTTTCTCATCACCTTGATTGGTTTTCTGCCGGTTTCTCTTCAAGCCAAGCAAGGCTCCCCTCCCAATATCGTGGTCATTTTCATGGATGACATGGCCTACGCGGATATCGGGCCCTTTGGTGCGAAGGGATATGAAACACCGCACCTGAACCGTATGGCAAAGGAAGGCCGCAAATTCACCGACTTCTACGTCACTCAAGCGGTCTGCAGTGCCTCGCGTGCCGGCCTACTTACCGGCTGCTACAACGTCCGCGTTGGAATTCTCGGCGCTCTCGGTCCCAAGGCCACCCATGGCATCAATTCAAGTGAAGTAACTCTGGCTGAAATCTGTAAGCAAAAGGGCTATGCCACCGCTTGTTATGGCAAATGGCACCTGGGGCATCACAAAAAGTTTCTGCCGATGCAACACGGCTTCGATGACTACTTTGGACTGCCTTACTCCAATGACATGTGGCCCTACCACCCGGGCGTACTGCATCTGCCAATGGAACAGCGCCTAAAAAAATGGACACACCTCCCACTCATTGATGGCAATAGTGTCATTAACCCCAAGGTCACCGGCACTGACCAGGAACAGCTCACCACCCAATATACTGAACGGGCCGTGCAGTTCATTGAAAAGAATAAGGCCAATCCCTTTTTCGTTTATCTTCCTCATTCCATGGTACATGTCCCCCTTTACGTTTCATCCAAGTTTAAGGGCAAAAGCAAGTCCGGCCTTTTTGGGGATGTCATGATGGAGGTCGACTGGAGCGTAGGGCGAATCCTCGAAACACTCCGTAAACATAAGCTCGATGAAAAAACTCTCGTCATATTTACCAGCGACAATGGACCGTGGCTTTCCTATGGCGACCATGCCGGCTCTTCTGGCCCTCTAAGGGAAGGGAAGGGAACCATGTTCGATGGCGGCTGCCGCGAGAGCACGCTGATGTGGTGGCCCGGAACCATTCCTGCAGGAAGCATCTGCAACACTCCCGCCATGACCATCGATATTCTACCCACAGTTGCTGAAATGATCGGGGCCAAACTCCCCAAGCATACCATTGATGGCAAAAGCATCATTAACCTGGTTAAAGGCACCAACAATGAAAGCCCTCAGGAAGCCTACTACTTCTATTATGGCAAACAACTGCAGGCCATTCGCATGGGTAAATGGAAGCTCCATTTTCCTCATGGCTACCGTACCATGGCCGGCAAACCCGGAGGCAAGGGAGGGATTCCCACCAGATACAGTCAGGCCAAAATTGAGCTTTCCCTCTTTGATATGGAACAGGACATCGGTGAAACCACCGATGTGAAAGACAAGCATCCGCAGATCCTCAAAAAGCTTCAGGCTCTCGGAGAGAAGATGCGCACTGAACTCGGGGACAACCGCCGGCCAGGCAAAGGCATGCGCCAGCCGGGCCGCCTGTAAGCTCATCCCCCCATTTTCCTTTACCTTAGCTCATGCCATCGGTAAAAGCTTCTGCCATGAAGACCCCTTTCTCAGTCCTCAGTGCAGTATGTCTGTCAGCAGTATTTCTATTTATTGGTTGCAAACCAAAGCCAAATGGAACGGAGCCTGGTGGAAGCACCGAAGATGCCACCATCGCCTACGTGACTAACGGAGTAGACCCATTCTGGGATCTCTGTGCAGCGGGGGTCCGTATAGCGGAAAAAGAATTTAACATCAAATGTGAGGTGCACATGCCCACCAAGGGAGTGGTTGACCAGAAGCGGATCATGGAGGGGCTGCTGGCCAAGGGTGTAGCGGGGATTGCGGTCAGCCCGGTGGACGCGGAAAACCAGACGCCTTTCCTGAATGAAGTAGCCCAAAACAGTAAGCTTATTACTCAGGATGCCGATGCACCCGATAGCAAGCGCATCGCCTACATTGGCACCAATAACTATAAAGCCGGTCGTGCACTGGGAAAACTGGTAAAGGATGCCCTTCCTGAAGGCGGAGAAGTTATTATCTTTGTCGGGCGACTGGAGCAACTTAATGCACGCCAGCGCCGTCAGGGAGTCATTGATGAACTACTCGGAAAACCGACACAGGAACTGGGCTCTGTAAAGTTTGATGCGGTGGATGCCAAAAACCTCACCGCCGAGGGATCCAAATACACTATTCTGGATACCCGCACCGACAACTTCGACAAAGCCAAGGCCAAGAGCAATGCCGAAGACGCCATTACCAAGTACGAAAACCTGAAGTGCATGGTCGGACTCTTCGCCTACAACCCGCCTGCCTGTATTGATGCCATCAAGGAGGCCAACAAGGCTGGCGCCATCAAGGTTTGCGGTTTTGATGAACAGGACGCGCTGCTGCAAGCCATCAAGGAAGGCCATGCGCAAGGAACCATCAGCCAACAACCATGGGAATACGGTTATGAATCGGTCAAGATGCTCAAGAACATCCTCAATGGCACCATGCCGGAGAAAAAATTCCTTGAAGTGCCTTTCCTTGTCGTAACCAAGGATAACGTCGAGGAGTTTTGGAAGAAAAAGAAGGAAATGGCCGAACTCGGCAAGCAATAGTAAATGGCAGCAGGCCGCACACCGCTACTGGAGGTCCGCGGGCTGTGTAAACAGTTTCCGGGCGTTCGAGCCCTGCATCACGTTTCGCTTAAACTGCACCCAGGCGAGGTGCTTGCACTGATCGGCGAAAATGGAGCAGGCAAAAGCACATTGATGAAAATTCTCGCTGGTGTGCAGCCAGCTGATTCCGGTGAATACCATATCGATGGCGAAACCGTCGCCTTTCTAAATGTGCGCGATGCCCTCGCGTCGGGAGTCGCGTTAATCCACCAGGAGCTGAATCTAGCCGCCAACTTGGATTTAGCCGCCAATATCTTCCTTGGTCGAGAACCTAATCGGTTAGGTTTTGTTAATGATAAAGCGACACATTTAGAAGCAGCAAAATATCTAAAACGGGTCGGGCTCAATCTCCCCACTGAAACCCTGGTGGGAGATTTACCCATCGGCAAACAGCAACTCGTGGAAATAGCCAAGGCACTGTCCTGTGACGCACGTGTACTGATCATGGATGAACCCACCAGCAGCCTTTCCCAAAGGGAAACCGAGACACTTTTTGAAGTAGTCCATGATTTAAGGGAGCAGGGGATCAGTGTCATTTACATTACCCACCGGTTAAGTGAAGTCAAAGTGCTGGCCGACCGTGTCACGGTTTTCCGTGACGGACAAAACGCCGGAGACCTTTCGCAGGAGGAAATTGATCATGACGCCATGGTGCGACTGATGGTAGGACGCGAATTGTCCGAATTTTATGATCGCAAAATCCATGAACCTGGCAAAGTGATACTGGAACTGGACAAAGTTCGCTCCCCAGCTCATCCGCACACTGAAATTTCGCTTCAGATTCATGCCGGGGAAATAGTGGGGATTGCCGGGCTTGTGGGAGCCGGACGCACCGAACTACTGGAGACCATCTTTGGTGTAACTCCAGCCTTGGGCGGCACAATCAAGGTCAACGGGCAAGCCGTTCATCCCAAGAGCCCAGAGGAAGCGATCTCTGCAGGAATGGCCTTGGCCCCCGAAGACCGCAAACTTCATGGACTTGTCCTGCCGATGACCGTCGGCGAAAATGCCAGCCTTGCCAGCCTGAAGCGCGATCAAAACAACGGGCTATTAAACTTTGAAGCCGAAAAAGATGTGGCCAATGAAGCTGTTGACCAATTGCAAATTAAAACACCACATCTGGAGCAAGTTGCCCGGTTCCTATCCGGAGGCAACCAGCAGAAAATTGTGCTCGGCAAGTGGTTGGCCCTTAAACCTCGCCTTTTAATGCTGGATGAGCCAACACGAGGCATTGATGTTGGCGCCAAACGTGAAATTTATAAATTAATGGAAAAACTGGCAGGAGAAGGGATCGCCATATTATTTGTCTCCAGTGAGATGGAGGAAGTGCTCGGCATGGCCGACCGCGCATTGATCATGCACGAAGGAGCAATTGCCGGCGAACTCAACCGGAGCCAATTGAGTGAGGAAGCCATCATGCAACTGGCCACTGGAACTTCCCTCGCCGCCTAAAAACCATGAAAAAGAATACCCTCGGCATTTTTGGATTACTGATTGCCATCTTTGTGGTGACTGCAGTGTTGAATGACAAATTCATCAGTGCCTACAACATGCAAAACCTCATCAAGTGGTCCAGCCTCTATGCAGTTATGAGCATTGGGGTGGCCTTTGTAATTATCACTGGAGGCATTGACCTTTCCATTGGATCAGTCGTCGGGTTAGTCGCCGTTGTACTGGCCTACATGATGAAAGTTAAGGGAATAAACCCAAGCGCAGCTATAATAACAACCATATGTATGTCGGGACTCATTGGGCTCGTGCATGGACTTCTCATTACCAAGGCCAAAATCCAACCCTTTGTTGTGACTCTATGTGGTCTACTCATCTACCGTAGCCTCAGCCGCTGGCTCACCGACAATCAATCCCTGGGTCCAGTTCCTCTGGAAGGGGACAAAGGCTACACCAATTTGGAGTTTATCAATCAACTCGATTTTATCTTTAGCGGCAAAATTGCCATCGGATCATTCAATCTTCCCACACCTTTTCTGTTTCTTTTGGTAATCGGAATTACCGCAGCTCTATTCCTTAATCGCACGATTTGGGGGCGGTATCTGTTTGCCCTAGGCAACAATGAAGATGGTGCGCGCTATAGCGGCATCAATACCGATAACATGAAGATCATCGCCTATGTCATCTGCTCGCTCATGGCAGGAATAGCCGGTCTTCTTTTTGCCTTTGAATTGGATTCGGTGCAACCGGCTCAAACCGGGGAGTTTTATGAACTCTACGCGATTGCCGCTGCAGTCTTGGGCGGCTGCAGCTTACGCGGAGGTGAAGGATCCATTCTTGGGGTAATCATCGCTGCAGCAGTAATTCGCCTGATATACAACTCAATTAACATGCTGGGCATTTCCACCCACCTGGAATTTGGAATCCTGGGCATTGTGATCCTGCTGGGAGTCGTAGCTGATGAATTCCTTAAAAGCTATTCGGCCAAGCGAGCGGCGGCCAAGCAGCAGGAACCGTAAGCTCTTCTTGGTGTGCTTTCAGACGAAGAAGACCTCTTTCTTCGTCTTGTTAATTTAATCACCCAAGCGCCGGTTTTCACGGGAGCCTGATAAGCAATAAAAAAGGGCCCCTTCTTTCAAGGGGCCCTTTGGAATTTTGCTAAAACTTTTTAGCTTAGTTACGGAACACGAAGGTGGAGCTATTGGTCTTGCTCTGTCCGCCGCGAGCAGCGATGTGAGCCTTCACAATCTTGCCTCCAGTCTTGAGGTCAGCGTCGCTGGACTGCTTGGCACTGCCATCAGCAAGTACGAGCTGTCCTTGGCTCTTGTTCAAGCCGGCAAAAGCAACGGTGCTGTCTAGAATGGGCTTACTCGGCCAAGCTTTATGGTTCACGTCCAATGGGACTGCGCCAGTGACCTTAGCCTCATCAGAACCGCGCCACGTGGCGGTGGCCAAGTCGGTCCTGCCACTCTCGCAGTATTGCTTACTGCCGTCCGACTCAGCTACCGTATCGATGTTCTTGGTCAGAGCAAGGATAGTTGCAGGACGCTGAACGTCGCCACCTTGAGCGAATGAGTAGCTCAGGCCACCTTCAATGATCGAGCGGGCAGCAGCCTGCCACTTCAGTGCCTGGAGAGACTCGCTTCCTGCCTGACGGGTCGGGTTGCAAGGAGAAGCCAGAATCTTTGGAGTCTGCAGCTCATCGCGCATCAGCTTAACAGAAACGATACCAGAAGATTTGGACACGTCGTTGTTGGCATCCGGAGCGTAGGTTACGCCGGGAGGAACATTTTTAGCACCAGGGACCTTGTGATTGACCTTACCGAGGTCGGTCAGCTGCCAAGGAGTCCGCTGGCTGTTGGCGTCAGCGAAACCGGTCGTGGATTTGCCAATGCTTCCGAGGTTGTTCACGCACTTGATGCGGTTGGCTTTGGCCTTAGCTTTTGCAAGCGCAGGCAGCAACATGCTGGCAAGGATACCTATGATGGCAATCACAACCAGCAACTCAATTAGGGTAAATCCCTTATTATTGTTTTTCATGATCTAATTTTCTCCGTCTGTCGGGTTGTGTGTCCCTGCCTGTGTTCAACTCGAGCTGACCTGCAGTGACACGGTTAACTGTCTGCAGGACTTTAAGCACTCACCGTGCCAATCAAAAAACCCCTGTTTTTATGGGTTTTTTTGATTGTGTTGACTCTATTTCACCTTTTAACAAGGAAAATACGCGCATAAGGCGTGAATTCCACGCGTTTTTTTATGAAAATAAACATTTTATGAAAATATATTAATTACGTATATGAAATAAGGACAAAAATAGATATTTTATTAATTTATATCTATACTAATATTATCACACTTTTGGAATGTTGAGTGCTTAAAAAGAGGGCTTTTTCTTTTTAGGTGGAATGGGGAGAATCACTCGATAGAGCCAATCAAGGAC
>JASLKQ010000125.1 GCA_030747505.1 Verrucomicrobiota bacterium
GCTTCACTCCCTTTCTTATGATGAACACCATCTACTTCCACTCCATCTCCGATCTCGAACATCTTCTTGGCATTATCCCAAGCACCTCCGGCATTGGACTGAAAGAGGGCGAGCAACACCCCACTCACTGTCACTCCCGCCAACAGGCCGCCTAGCGCTTCTGCCGCTATTTCACCACTCCCGGTAGCTGCTTTAAACCCAAAGGCTATCACCACCGGTGTCAGCACAGCCAACAAGCCCGGGGCTATCATTTCCTTAATGGCAGCATCAGTTGAGATCGCCACGCAACTGGCGTACTCTGCTTTACCATCAGCTGCTTCGTAAACCTTGCGGTCTTCCTCGCTCCATTCCTCAATCGGTTTACCTTCATTTTCAGTCATCTTTTTAAGTGCAGCTTTGAGCTCAGGAATATTGGCAAATTGACGCCTCACCTCTTCGATCATCGCTCCAGCAGCTCGTCCGACAGCATCAATAGCCATCGCAGAAAAAAGATATGGCAACATCGCCCCAATAAAGAGGCAGGCCATTACATTGGGGCTGGAGACATCGATTGTTGTAATGCCCGCCACTCCCATGTAAGCAGCGAAAAGCGCAAGGGCAGTGAGAGCAGCCGAACCAATCGCAAAGCCTTTACCGATAGCAGCTGTCGAGTTGCCGACTGCATCAAGATTATCAGTGCGCTCTCGCACTTCCTTAGGCAGTTCGCTCATCTCAGCAATACCCCCTGCGTTATCAGCAATAGGCCCGTACGCATCTACGGCCAATTGAATACCAGTATTGGCAAGCATACCCACCGCTGCAATCGCGATCCCATACAAGCCAGCAAAGTAGTATGCCCCAAGAATTGCGATCGCGATGAAGATAATGGGGAAGGTAGTGGAACGCATCCCGCATCCGATACCAGCAATAATGTTGGTGGCATGACCTGTGACCGATTGTTTAGACACCTCCGTCACAGGGCCAGTATTAATTCCCGTGAAATGCTCAGTCACTAATCCAATAGCGATTCCACAAGCCAGACCTAACAAGCTCGCGAAAAAAACGCCCAGAGCTGTGTACTGTTTGCCGTCGGCGTCCACCCAAGCAGGTGGCAGCAGATTCTTGATTACAAAAAAGGTGCCAATCAACATGATAGCCGCAGCAATGAGTTCACCTCTTGTTAATCCGCTCTTAGGATTGCCCCCTTCCTCAACTGAAACAAATTGTGCTCCAATGATGGAGGCAACGATGCCAATAGCTGCAATGCATAGAGGCAACATTACAGCCCCCAACCCATTTAAAACATCGTACCCTTCCATGTCTACGAAAGTGCCCATAAATAACGAGCCCAGCACCATGGCCCCTATCATCGAACCCACATAACTTTCAAACAGGTCTGCCCCCATGCCGGCCACATCCCCTACATTGTCTCCTACGTTATCAGCAATCGTTGCGGGATTAAGTGGATGATCTTCAGGAATACCCGCCTCAACTTTTCCCACCAAATCCGCCCCCACATCAGCCGCCTTGGTATATATGCCGCCACCAACACGTGCAAAAAGAGCAATTGATGACGCACCAAAAGAAAAACCAGTCAGCACGGTAATTACTTTTGTAAGGTTTTCTGCGTTATCCGTACCAAATTGGTTTTGGTATAGGAAAAATAGGCCGCTCAGCCCAAGGACTCCCAATCCAACTACCCCCATACCCATAACCGAACCGCCTCGGAAAGCAACATTAAGAGCCGTGTTCAAACCTGTTCTGGCTGCATGAGCCGTACGAACATTCGCCTTGGTGGCCACCTTCATTCCAATAATCCCTGCCAATGCGGAGCAGGCAGCTCCAACAACAAAAGAAAGCGCAATCATTGGACTGGACTGAGGGCTTTGAGAGCCTTGATAAGCAAGCAATACAGCAACAACTAAAACAAATATGGCGAGCTTCGAATACTCCGCCTTCAAAAACGCCATGGCCCCATCGGTGATATAGGTTGAAATTCGCTTCATTCGGTCGGTGCCGACCTCCTGTTCAGCCACCCACTGGGCCCGCCAATAAGTGAATGCCAATGCTAGTAAGCCCGCGATTGGAATAAGATAGATATTTTCCATTTTTGATTGAATTACTGTTTAAGAAACGTATTGGAATGATACCAATGCCCTCCTCTAGTCCTTTGAGGTTATACACCCTCCCCTTAACCGATTTTTAACCGAAATTATTGCCGTAAGTCAAGAAATACAGGGCTTAAAGCCCCTCTTGACCCTGTTGTGCCTACCGCATAACCTGAAGGCACCGATTACACATCATGAGTAAGCAAACTGATTCCACGCGCCGCGATTTTCTTAAAACTTCCACCGCTACTGCCGGGGCAGCCCTCGCCTTCCCCACCGTCACTTTCGGAAAACCCAACAGCACCAAGCTCAAGCTTGGCTGGATCGGTTGCGGCGGACGCGGTTCAGGCGCCATCAATCAGGCTTTGAGCGCCGACTCCAATATTGAACTCCACTCCATCGGCGAGGCATTTCAAGACAAGGCCGACGCAGGCTTGGAACGCATCAAAAAATATCATCCAGGCAAGATTAGTGGTGAGGTAAAAAAACGCATGTTCGTTGGCTTGGATGCCTACCAGAAGGTGATTGATAGCGGCGTGGATGTAGTGCTTTTAACGACTCCGCCGGGTTTCCGCCCGCAACACATCAAGGCTGCTGTTGATGCGGGGAAACACGTTTTTGCCGAGAAACCCATGGCTACTGATGCCCCTGGGGTGCATTCGGTGATGAAATCCATTGAAAAAGCGAAGAAACAGGGTACCTCTATCGTTGACGGCTTTGTCTGGCGATGGACCTATGCCCAGCGTGACACCTATAAGCGTATTCTCGACGGTGAACTGGGGGATCTGCAGGCCATTTACTCCAGCTACAACAACAACGCCCGCAAACGTTATGTAGACTGGAACCGTGAAAACACCAAGACCGATGTGGAGTACATGCTCCGCCGGTGGTACTACTTCACTTGGCTTTCAGGCGACCATATCGTCGAACAGGCCGTGCATAGTATCGATAAAATGCTCTGGGCCAAGAACGACGAGGTTCCCGCCTACGTGGTCGCCAATGGCGGCCGCCAGAACCGTGGCGAGGAGGAAGGCAACATCTACGATCACTTCGGGGTTGAATTCGCCTGGGCCGATGGAACTCAGGGTTACCACTTCTCCCGCCAGATGGATAACTGTGAAAATGGTGTCTGGGACCGTGTCTATGGTTCCAAGGGCAAGTACACCGGCGAATCGGGCCGTAAGCTCCATGTTTTTTCCAACAAGAAGGATGGACTCATGTGGCGGTGGAATGCCGGACCCAATGGCGAACGCAGCAACAACGGCTACCAGACCGAGCACGATGAAATGTACGCAGCCATCCGCGATGGAAACCCGCTCAATACGGGCGATCGCATGATCAAGACCACGCTCACGGCCATGATGGCCCGCACGGCTGCCTACACCGGTAAGAAGGTCACCAAGGAAATGATGCTCGATTCCAAGGAACAACTGGTGCCCGACAAGATTTCTTTCGACATGAAGTTCCCCCCCCGGGCCGTGCGCCACGCCGGCCGTGACGAGGCCCTCAAACCCCACGGTTGGGCATAAGCTCCTACACCATAAGCGGCCCCGATCAGGTTTAGTTCATAGCTGAAATACATCCGCCGTTGTAAATTCCGGTACCGCCCGTAGGGTGAACGGTATGGATTAGACATTATCGTGTAGGTCACGCTGGCACTGGTCGAGGGCGACTGCAACTGGCCGGTGGTAATGAAGGCGCTGAATGATATCGGCTACACCAAAGGCTGGGGCAGTGCCGAGGTGCCCGGAGGCGATCGGGACCGACTGACGGATATCTCACGCCCGATGGATAAGATTTTTTCGCTGTAAACCCATTCTCATTGCCAAAAACATGAATTGCCATGGAGCAAATACCCGTCCAGAATCCCAGCAACACCATGAAAGAAAAATCCAATAGACGCGATTTCATCAAGGCCGGCAGTGCCGCTGCGGTAGCCGCCAGCACCGTTGCCTTCCCCACCGTTACCTTCGGCAAACCCGACAGTCGCAAACTGAAGATCGGCTTCATCGGTTGTGGTGGCCGGGGCACCGGTGCAGCCAATCAGGCATTGACTGCAGATAGCAATGTTGAGCTTTGGGCGATGGGCGAGGTGTCTGAAGCCCGCTTAAAGGGCAGTCTGGCCAATATTTCCAAGCGCAAGCCGGGTATGGTTAATGTGGACAAGAAACGTCAGTTTATTGGACTCGACGCCTATGAAAAAGTACTCGATAGCGGCGTGGACCTGGTCATCCTGACAACCCCTCCAGGATTCCGGCCCCTACACTTCAAGGCCGCAGTCGAAGCCGGTAAACATATTTTCCTCGAGAAACCCATGGCCACGGATGCCCCGGGCCTGCGGTCGGTCATGGAAAGCTACAAGCTTGCCGAGAAAAAAGGCCTGGCGGTGGTGGCAGGCTTTTGCTGGCGGTACGAGCCCGGCCGACGCGAATTTTTCAAGCGCATTGCCGATGGTGCTATTGGCGATGTGCAAAGCATGTACGCCACCTACTACACCGGCCCGGTGAAACCCATGCCGCCTGATAACCGCCGCGACCCACAGTGGAGCGACATCGAGTGGCAGGTGCGCAACTGGTATAATTTCGCTTGGTGCGGTGGTGATGGACTGGTGGAGCAGGCCGTCCATAGCGTGGATAAAATTTCTTGGGTCTTCGGAGATGTACCCCCACACAGCTGCGTGGCCGTGGGCGGTCGCCAACGCCCGAATAACTCCGGCAACATATGGGACCACATCGAGGTGAATTACGTGTTTGAACGCGGTGCCCGGGGTTTCCTTGGCCAACGCCAAATCCCCGGTTGCCACGGCGAAAACAACGACTACATATTGGGCACCAAAGGTCGCGCACAAATAGGTGGCGGATTAATCATTACCGGAAAGGATGCCATCAAGGGCAAGTCCGACGATTGGACCTACAGCCCCAATGGGGATCTCTGGCGCTATACCGGTCCTGGCGGAAACATGTACCAGATTGAACACGATGAACTCTTTGCCAGTATTCGTGACGGACACCCCATCAATAACGGCGCACGGATGTGTAACGCCACAATGATGGCCATCATGGGACGGATGGCCGGTTATACCGGTAAACAGGTCACCTGGGATATGGCCTTGAATTCAAAACAGGATCTTTTTCCCAAGGACCAGAACTGGGAAACCGGCAAGCACACCCCGCCCGCAGAAGCGATTCCCGGCACCAAGGAAGCAATCGCTCCTCACGGTTGGTCATAAACAAGGAAAACGCTTTACCGTCTCCAGACTGGACCCACGTCCTTCCTGAACAGTGGCTTATTGAGAATCGGCTTGGTTGAAATCTGATCGGCTCCCACGTCGTTTTGACCCGGTCTTTTCTGCCCGTCCACGTCATGCGTAATTTCGGGGTAGACCCCTGTTGCCGTGCCTTTGGCGGGACTATCTTTTTGGGGCCGGTAGATTCCTGTCTTATCCTTCGTTAATTTAGGATCTACCACTTGAAGCCCTTCCCTCGAAGAAACCCCGGTCTTTACTCCATAAACAATATTCCCTTCATACTTGATCCGGGCCCCGCCTTCATCAATTCGAATGAGGGGTGATTTTTCCCCGCTAATAATATTATTGGCAAATACGGTCCCCACAGGAGGGAGAATGGCTCCATGCTTTCCCTTGGCGTAACCCACCAAAACAGTCTGGTAATTATTAACGAAGGTATTGTGGATCACCTCCAGATCCTTGACCTGATGATATAAACCCACCGGAGAATCCGGAATACCGTTATGGATGGAAAGGGCAGCGCGGGCACCAGAACCGGTTAACCCACAAAAATAATTATTCCAGATCCGGTGCCCTTCGCCAATCACCCTCACCCCACCGGTGTTCTTTTCGCCCTCACCCAGAAAAAAATTTCCCTCCACAACTGATCGGTTTCCATGACGTAGGGTCAAGGCACCCTGGCATTTTCGGAATGTGTTCCTGCGAAAATAATTTTCGCAGGATTTATTGGTAATGATTTCAGCCTCTCCACTGCATCCTTCAAATAAATTATGGGCAACGGTTGTTCGACTGACCTGATGAGATTGGGTGCTGTCGCCAATACGAATTATCTCAGCACCGTTAGCCCCGTGGTATGGCCTTGGCCCAAAGTAATTATGCTCAATACGGTGATAGTTGGGTTGATTAACTGAAAAGTTGATCGACAAAACCACTCCCAAATTACTTTTCCCCCTGAAGTGACAATAGTCGACCCGATTATGAAGCCCCAAGATGTGTACCCACGCCGATTTGGCCTTCTTGTTGGGGGGGGCATAATCAATTATCGCCGTATTGGTGAGATGACAATGCCGGGTATCCTCGCCCAGTCGAATGACCGACTTGCTCGAGTCGATATAACCATTAGTAAAGAGAAGCCCATCAATCACCAGATGACTCCCGTATATTTTCAAGAAGGAATAACCGGTGAGCCTTGTCTTCCCTGGCTCTTGAGCTTTGAGAACAATCGGATGCTGCAGAGTACCTTTGGCGGCGAAACGAATTTGCTGATCATGCCAGCGGCCTTGTTTCATAACCACTTCATCTCCCGGTTTCAGCTTAGGGAGAACCTCACTAACGTCCTGCGCCGAGCTAACCGGCCACTCTTTTCCCTGCACATTCCAGGTAAAAACCAGAAGGAGAGTTAACCGAAAAACAAGTGCGTTCAGAATGTGTTTCAATGCCTGTTCTCCTTGAAAATTGCCTGACTTGAATTCTTTTTTCCAGAGCAATCTCACCCTCTGGAAAATTATACCTCCGGCAATACCCACGGCTTGCGCCATTCAGGCCGCCCGCGCATGGCATTGGCTTCCTTGTCGCCTTCAAAGGTTTCGGTTTTCGCATCAAAGGTAATCGTGCGGCCAAGGCGCGTGGCGATGTTGCCTGCGTGACAGAGCACACTGGCCGGGTGCCCCACGGTTTCCAAATCGCAGTAGGGCCGTTTGCGGCTCTTAATACAGTTGATAAAATCCTGCACGTGCGGCGTGGCGTCGCTGTCGCCACCGTGTTCCTTAACCAGTTTGCCACCACGCGTGTAGGCGCGCCAACCGCGGTTGCCGAGGATGATGTAACCCTGGTCACCAAACACCGCGCTGCCTTCGGCCTCGCCCAGGTAGGGATAAGGCGACCAGATGCGCATCTCGTAGGTAAGAATACGCGGAGGCGTGCCGGGGTACTCGTAGGTTACCTGCATGGTGTCCGGCCACTCCTGCGCGTCATCAAAATACCATTTGCC
>JASLKQ010000126.1 GCA_030747505.1 Verrucomicrobiota bacterium
GTACGCTTGGAAATAGGCTGATCTTTTTTTGTAGTCTCCAAAATCATGGAGGCAGCCCCGAGTCGTTCATGCGCTGCCCGAGCCACGCTCCCATTGACCGGGTAACGCAACCGGACGAGTTTTTTCTTGGGATCGGCAATGGTCGCATTCACCGTCTCCAGCATCTTGGGCACTATCGCGTTGGCCAGCTTACCCTTGGCATCAATAATGGATGATCCTACCGAGTCAGAATTGATCTGGTGAAAATCATAACCTTCATGCAAGTCGATATACCAATCGGGTTTGTGTTTCTTTAGCAATTCCCACAACGCCGCTGCCGGCATATCTCTGGCTGAAGGCTTCTCTCTGGTTTTGGGAAAATTGCGGTTCAAATCCCGCAACTCCTTGGGTTTACCGGGCAAGTAACGAATATCGGCCATCAGCCCGGGTTGGTTTACCTTGGGCACAACAATCAGCCGCCCCGTTTTGATCGGCCAATGACGTATCTGTTCGGCTGCCCGCGCCCCAGCCGGTTCATTGCCGTGTACTCCTCCGGTAATCAACACAACCGGACCATCCACCCCGCTATCACGCTGATAAAATGGAGTTTCCCATTCAGTTCCCTTAGCAATTAGTCCACTGGAAAGCTTCTCTGCGGCCCAAGAGGAAAGACTCAGCCCAATAAAAAGGAGACATGGAGCGGCACGGTTCATGGGTAGAATTATCGGGGAATTTAACTGGTCAAGCCACCAAAAAAGAGGCCAAATAACGACATGAAACTATTTCTCGGTCTCTTGCTTATTGTGGCTTCCGGCCTTGACGACCTGCAGGCTCAACAACAACGACCCGGAGGCTCAACGGGACGAGGAGGCAGCTTTGGCCGACAGATGGATGCCAATGGCGACGGTAAAATTTCGCGGGAGGAATTCCCCGGGCCCAAGGAGATGTTCGATCAGTTTGACAAGGATAAGAACAACTTCCTTTCTGAGGAGGAACGCAATGCGATGAGGCAAAGCCGGATGCGTGGTGGATTTGGCCGAGGCAATTCAGGCGGAGGAATCCGCAGACCCAACCAGACAGAAAGCCCCATTCAGGCCGAACAACTCTTTTTGGCCGTGGATGGCAACAAGGATAAATCACTTTCCCCCAAGGAATGGCAAAGCTACTTCGGCAAAATCCTGACTGAAGGCGACGCAAATAAGGATGGCAACCTAAGCGCTGAGGAATGGCAGGCCTGGCGGCAACGAATGCAACGGGCAAGACCAGGCAACCGCGGGGGCGGCGGCCTCCAAGTGGGAGACCCGGCTCCCAAGTTAAGTGTTCAGTTCATGACCCAGAAAGGCTCCCTTGAATTTAACAAGATCACCCGCCTTTCAGTGATCATCTTTGGATCCTATACGTGAGGCCCCTTCTCCCGTGAGGCCGGGCGCCTCCAAAAAGCATACGAAACCTTTGGCAAACAGGCTGACTTCTACTGGGTATACATCCGGGAAGCACATCCTCTGGGCTCCTCACGGCCCTCGCCACTCCAGATCGAGCAACCCAAGACCTTTGAGGCCAGACAGGAAATTGCGCTAACCTGTTCTGTGGGGCTAAATATGACCATGCCGCTTCTGGTGGATGATATTAATGACACTGTTGCCCGTGCCTTTGAGGCGTTCCCTGACCGGATGTACATCATCGGCAATGACGGACGCATTGCCTACAAGGGCGGCCGCGGCCCACGGGAATTCGACGTTGCCGAAATGCAGGAAGAACTCAAGAAGTTGATTACGAAAAATAAGTAGGCCAAAACTTTGGGCTGGCCGGTGACTCAGGGTAAGTAGCGCGCTGTATCCTTACTTAATATAAAAACTGCCGTGATCAAGGCAGCTCGCGAATCCGGAGCCCCTTGAATTCAATTGGTGCGCCTTCACTTTCAAGGCATAGGTAACCCGTGGCTGGTTTGCATCCGGTCCCACCACAAACTTCCACGCCGTTCACCCACAGCCGCACCTCACCATTGATGGCCCGGATGTAGTAGTGATTCCACTCACCCACGCCTTTGGTAAGCCGTTGAGTGGGGAAACTCCTGCTACTATTGGGTTTGCCAACGGTGTATTTGGTTTCATCCTTCTTCGTGTAGGTGATCTGTGGCGTGAAAGCCTTCATCCTTGCCCCGCCGGTGGGGAAAACATCACCGTGGCTGGTAAACCAGTCTGAAGGCTTGCCTTTACCCTTTTCCCAATTTGTCTCGTAACCCAGATCCAACACCTGCACCTCAATGCCCGCAGGCAATCTCCCCTTGCCTGCCTCGAGATTTTCGATGCTCTTCGGCATTGCCCAGAGGAACACTCCTGAGTTGCCCGCGTGCTTCAGATGCCGCCACTGCACAACGAGTTCAAGGTTGGTAACCATTTTTTTGGTACGGATCACACCCACCGGCCGACCTGTGCATTTGATCAGGCCGCTTTTCTCAAAAGTCCAAGTGTCTTCCTTACAATTGACGTTGGTAAAATCTGCTTCTGTCAAGGCACGCCAGCCGGGTCCGGTGCCATCGATAAAGGCCTTGGGAGAAGATTCTGCAGCCGAAAGGATTCCGACTAAAACAAAGTGTAAAGCAATCAAATGAAACGGTGAGTTCATGGCCAAACTCTAATTGGTGCATCGGCCATTGACTAGCCCCAATGACATGCCATTATTCCTGTATGGATCGGCGTGCGTTCCTAATGGCATCAGCGGCAAGCCTTGGGGGCATGTCCTTGCCATTGGCCCTCGGCGCATCTGCCGGCCGAAAAAGAGCGGCCAAATCCACCATTCTTTTTTTCCTGTGTGGCGGATCCTCCCATATCGACATGTGGGACATGAAACCTGAGGCCCCCATGGAATACCGCGGCCCTTTTCAGCCCATTAAAACCACCGCGCCCGGTGTGGATATATGCGAGCATTTGCCGATGACTGCCAAACAGGGCAAGCATCTGGCCATTGTACGCTCTGTCACCGATTTTGGCCGGGCCACCGGTGATCATCACGCCGGCTACTACTATAACCTGACAGGGAATGTGCCCGACATCACTTTTCGCACACAGGGAAATAATAGAAGGCCCTATCCCACAGATGCTCCATACATGGGATCAGTAATTGGCCAACGCCGCCCAAAGCATCCCAAGTTGCCGCAGGTCATTACCCTCCCCACCAAGCCAAGCCGTGCACCCTACACCCGGCCCGGCCAGTTTGCGGGCCGATTGGGAATGGAGCACGATCCCTTTTATATTTACGGCAAGCATGAAGCCCCTCTGCGTTTCACCGCCCCGTCATTAACGCTCTCAGAGGGGCTTGACCGAAAGCGCTTGGCTGAACGTAAAACCTTTCTGGAGGCGGTCAATAACGCCCGCCGCTCTGCCGAAATCGATCCGGCTATTGCAAACTACACACGCCAACAGCAAATGGCTTTTGATTTGCTCAACAGCACTGAAACCGCAGGCGCTTTTGATATCGCAAGTGAACCCAAAAAGGTTCGGGAGCGTTACGGTGAACATCTTAATGGCATGAGCCTCCTCATGGCCCGACGCCTGGTCGAAGCCGGGGTGCCCTTTGTCACGGTATTCTGGCTGGTCGATGGCATTAATTCCAAGCTGGCCAAGAAATGCCGTAGTGCAGGAGGCTGGGACACTCATGGCAACAATTTTAACTGCCTTAAAACCGATCTTTTGCCGCGCTTTGACCAATGCTACTCAGCCTTGATTGAAGACCTCAGCCAACGGGGCCTCCTCGATTCCACGCTCGTGATGCTCACCAGCGAAATGGGCCGCAAACCTAAGATCGGCGATCCCCGTTCCGGCGGCACCACAGGCGCCGGACGCGACCACTGGACCGCGTGTCAAAGTGTTGTGTTAGCCGGCGGCGGAATTCAAGGCGGCCAAACCTTTGGCAAAACCGACGAGTTTGCCGAGTACCCCGTGGATAAAATCATGGGCCCAGAGAATATCGCCCACACTGTCTACCACGCCATGGGAATAGATGACCTTGCCACCACCGATGTCACCGGGCGACCTTTCAATATCCTGGAGAAAGGTCAACCCTTGAAAGAGCTGTTCTAATTGTCGCCCCCTTCGCCTCCACCCTCGCTATCCGATTCACCGCTTTCGGTCTCGGCCTCTCCTTCAGTCTCTCCTCCTGCTTCCTTTTCCTCCTGAGCCTCCTCAATATCTGCAGCAGTGGGTTCTGTTGGCTCTTCGGCCGAACAGCCAATCAATATGAAGATTACCAACACACATATCGGAGCCAACAGCACGGAAATCAATTTAAAAGGCTTAGTCATTTTATTTCGGGTTGAAAGTTAAATCAGCCGTGGTCTAGTGATAGACTCTGAGGAAGACGCAATTACCAGACATCAGGGTATTGCCACTGCCTGAAGTAGCTTCAAGATGATTTACAATAGCCCCTTTGTAAACGGCGTTTCCTGTTACTTGATCCACGGATCCATCACTCTTCGCAATCTGACCCTGACCGGCATCCAGTCCACTTATCTTATATCTCACCGAACCGGTGGGCCCATAAAACTGAGGATCCATCTTTGCTATTCCTTGATGGGCCTTGTACGGAACCTTCTCGTTGTACATGACATCCGTACTTACATCTCCACGAGGAAATGTCCAGCCAGTCTTTGCTGTCCCGTTATAGGTCCATTTTTTACCGTACTTATTCATGTAGCTCTTAGCTGAACTGCCCCTAAAATTGCGAGTACTCAACAAAATTGTGTCGGGAATCAGACTGTCTGCCCCGAGGCAAAGAGCGTAACTCTGCGCCTGTCGTGCGACTCCCGGATGATCTTTGCCTCCCGTCAGAGCGATCCCGGACTTGGCTTTGGACTTTGACTTGGGGTCAGAAGGCGAACAAAGCGTCAGGGAATTATTCAGGGCATTTCCAAGTGAATACGAACGCCACATTTTTTGGGAACTAAAAGCATTCCAATAAGAGGCAAAGCCTTTTGCCCGGGCACCAGCTCGCCCATCAGTTGAGTTGGGCTGTAAATCAGTATCCATCCACGGGAAAGCCTTTTCATCTGTAGCGTACCCGTTAAAGGCCTTGGAAATAGTGCCAACGTTATTCGCGCATTTTAACCGGTTAGCCTTTTTCTTGGCTTTAGCCAGCGTTGGCAAAAGCATACTGGCCAAAATCCCAATAATGGCAATGACCACCAATAATTCGATCAGCGTGAACCCTTGTTGCTTTTTCATATCAAATGTTTTCTATTTATTTACCTTAAAAATAAGATTTATGCCATATAAGGCAGTGGGGATTCATTATACCCACAACCCTCGCATTCGCAATTTCAATGCCAAACTTTTTCGAGCCAATTTAATAAAAAACCTGTCTGATTATTGATTAAAAAACTTATCCTTAATCTTTATTACTCATTTTTCACTAAACTCTTTGTTATTTCCACGCGAATAATGAAGCACCGAAACCCATCCTGCTGCCCAATATATTTTTGATCAAACCAGGCTTCACAGTTGTTCCCATTATATCCATCCCTCCCTATTTCAACCGGTTCTTTATCAGAATGACCGGTAGAATATATCCAGGCTACATGACGACTTGTCTTATTTTTATCCCGATTTTATTGTCCAATACGATCTGCCATGTCCCACTATAAAAAAATAATGATTAAACTGGTCATTTTTATTTTAGGCCCATGCTCACTGGCTCAAGTAAGCGCCGCTGTCCCTCTGGAATTAGGGAAATATGGAAACACACGTGAATTATTTGCCGATGATTATCTTGTCTCCAAAATAGACGGAGACTTGAGGCAGCACCTGCACCGGCCCGAGCCAAGGGAGGTCGTTATCACCACTGGTGCTCCATGGGAAGGCAACACCTGCGCCTATTATACCATTTTCCGCGACGGCAACCGGTTCCGCATGTACTACCGCGGCTCACATTACGACACCAAGGCCAAGAAAGCCACGCACCCTGAGGTGACCTGCTACGCGGAAAGCAAGGACGGAATTCACTGGACCAAACCAAATCTAGGGCTCTTTGAGTTCAATGGATCCAAGGCAAACAACATCGTGTGGGACGACGTCGGCACACATTGCTTTGTCGCGTTCAAGGATGGCAACCCGAAATGTCCGCCCGAGGCACGCTACAAAGGCATCGCCCGCGGCCGGCCGCGCGGCAAGAAAGGTCTGTATGTGTTTCAGTCGCCCGACGGCATCCACTGGAAATTGATCAAGAACGAGCCAGTCATCACCCAAGGCGCGTTCGACTCACAGAACCTCGCCTTCTGGGACACGCACACCCAACAGTACCGCGAATATCACCGCACCTTTGTAAATGGCAAGCGCGCCATCATGACCGGCACCTCAAAGGATTTCGTCCACTGGACCAAGCCTGTGCTCTTGACCTACCAAAAGGGAATCCCCGCCCAAC
Source organism: Verrucomicrobiota bacterium (assembly GCA_030747505.1). Classification (GTDB taxonomy): domain Bacteria; phylum Verrucomicrobiota; class Verrucomicrobiia; order Limisphaerales; family UBA1100; genus UBA1100. Next base: position 6,394 of record JASLKQ010000126.1, read on the forward strand.
ACCTCTACACCAACGCCGTGCAACCCTATGAGCGCGCACCACACCTGTATATCGGTTTCCCCACCCGCTACCTTCCCGAACAAAATTCGCGCGTGGAGCCCACTTTCATGGTGAGCCGCGATGGCCTCAATTTCCACCGTTGGCTGGATCCAGTAGTGCCAGAAAGTGCGCCCAAGGATCGCAACGGCAACCGCAGCAACTACATGAGCTGGGGCCACGTGGAAATCCCCGGTCGCCCCAATCACCTTTCGGTCTACGCCACCGAAGCCTACTACACCGGCCCAGACAGTCGCGTGCGCCGCTTTGAATACCGCAAGGATGGCTTCGTATCCATCCGGGGCGGTAATAATGGCGGAGAGCTGGTCACCAAACCCATTACGCTAGGCCGCCTTGCTGAACGCCTGACACTAAACTATCAAACAGTAAAGAATGGAACCCTCCGCGTGGCTATTGAAGAACCTAACGGTAAACCCATCCCGGGCTTCACCCTTGATAAATGCAAACCGCTCAAGGGCGACTCACTACACCGTACCGTAGTGTGGGAAAACCCTGACATCAGCGCATTGCGCCTCAAACACAAGGTGGTGCAATTGAGATTTGAAATAAGGAACGGGGACCTGTACGCCCTCCAGTTCCAACCCTGGCTCCGTTAATTTTTTATCATGAACGTTGAAGATAAACTCCATGAATTGGGGATTACTCTCCCCGAGGCTCCGACTGCAGTGGCCGCCTACCAACCGTGGGTGCGAACGGGAAATCTAATTTTTACCTCCGGCCAGTTG
>JASLKQ010000127.1 GCA_030747505.1 Verrucomicrobiota bacterium
CCCTTGGTATAGGCTTCAGAATAGCGATCCCCCATGAAATCCTGTACCAGCTTGAGACGGTCTTTACTGGACATCTCCACCACCTCGGTCATCCGCTCGACCCCCTCTTTCTCAAGCTTCTGCCAGAGGAGATAGGCAAGATACTCAGCACGATATATCTCCTTATCTTCAGAAATCACCTGCTGATTCCATACTTCACGGGTACTTAAAAATGCCTCGTCAGTAATCTCTTCAAAATATTGGGTGCCGGTGAGGTGCAAATTCTGTTCCTCGCCCCTTCTAACCATCGTCAAATCCAGTGGCTGGGCGTTGATAGCAAACTTGTGTTTCCCAAATTGAATAACGTTTTGACCGTCAACATAGAGCTCCTGTTTGTCCTTAAGTTGACGAACTGCCTCCTCGTGAATGCTCTTGAGCTGGGATTGTAATCCCTCCGCTTCCCCAGCCTTGTCAAGTGCCTGCAATTCCTCCACGCGTTCACGCAGCGAATCAATCATGCGGTCACTCGCCATGTAACCATTAATATCGTTGACGTCCTCAAAGGTTCCCAGCTTGTGCTCAATACTCTTGATCATCCGCTCGGCAGAAGTCACCAAAGCCGTCGCCTTTCGATTACGGGCTTCTTCCAGCTGCAACCGCTTCTGTTCAAAGGCTGTTTCCAGCTCCCCACGTTTTTGGTCCAGTTGCTCGATATATTCCGGAAAATCCGCAAAGTCGCCGCCAAGATCCTCGAGTTGATTGAGGATATTGTTGAAATACTCGTCACATTTCTCGGGCGAATCAGACATATCCAGATAGTTCACCGCCGTCTGGCTCAGCAGAAGAATCTGTGCATTAAACTGCGCGGCCCCCTCGGCGGTCATCAAGGAGCGCATCTTGTTCTTGAGAGCCTCCTTCACCTGATTAACCACCTGATAGATGGCGGTGATCGCCTCGACAATCCGCGTCTGCTCGGTGGTATCATCGATCTGCAAGCTGCGCACAATATCGATAAGCATTTCCAGGTCCGAACCGGCCGTGGTAATTTCCTCTTCCAACTCTTTGCCATCAGAAACCTTGGAAACACCATCCACCTTACCACGCTGTTCTTCGGAACGATCGCGATAGGGATTCAAAGACTCGGGCTGCAACAAAAACTCCACACACCGCTGCGAAAGTACATCCATCTGTTCCTTAACCTGTGCCTCCAGAGCCTCCATCTCCGGCTTGTCGATAAAACGCACCTCATCTTTAAGGGTAATGATTTCTCCGCGCATACGCCGCAACCCGCCGAGGTTCTCCACAAAATCATCCACTGTCCGAAAATCCGCTCGTATCACCTGATTAAAGAGCTCCTTGGCGCGCTTCTGAATATCGGTAGATTTTTCTTTGGCTTCCAACCGGAGCCGGCGCACCTTGTCAAATTCAGCGATGGCCTTCTCGGCTGTGCCGGTGATTTCCTTAAGGATATTGCCGACACCCAGCCCGTCTTCTGAATCCAGCCAGGTGTAGGTATCGGGAATACTCTGTGCCTTGGAAGCCATGTCCGCATATAGGTCGGCATATGGGGATTCTTTCTGGATGAGAATCAGCACCTCATTACATTCGGCCATGGCCCGAACCACAGACTTATTGCCAACCTGATACAGGAAGGAACTACGATCCCCGCTTTCGGGTTCCTGACCGGGTTCATAGAAGGGCGACTGACGCAGTTGCACCATGTGATGCTTGATGGGTTCCTCTTCAGCCCGGAAGCTAACCATGTCACCATTGGGGAAAAGTGAATATCCATTGCAGGCAATCCGCTCAGACACTTCCTGCTCAATCAACCGGTAGGGCATCAGCGCATAGAAACCATTCATGCGATTGAAAAAGACATAGAGATAATCCTCCCCATTGGGAGACGGGATCGTACGCTCCAGAACCATCTCACCCAAATCCCCCTCATATCGCTTGAGCTCGCCGGTCTGCAGGTAATATCCATCGGGGAAAATCAGCCCGTGCTCCTCGGGCAGCATCACGCAGGCCTGTCCCAAGGCATCCACCCGGTGCACCGCCTGTAGTTTCTCATTGAAAATAAAATACCGGGTCACTTTTTCCCTGAAAGGAGTCACTTTCAACAAAACGAGAGACCCCTGAATCGCATACTGAATTTCCGCGTCATCGATCTTTTGATTTCGATCCTCCACCTCCTCGGCATATATTCCTTCTCCCGTGGAGGTGTTGTCCTCTACCTTGATGGTTAAATCCCCTCCCACACATTCCACAAACACGCGATCCTCAATGGAAACATGCGGATTATCCCCATGCCGCACAGCATTGCGCGAGGGAGTGCGCCACTTGAAATTATACTGGTCAGGAAACGCATTCGAGATGTATTCAGGAGCACTTCGGTCATCCTGATAGCTGAGCTGCCCATCCTTATAGAGCCACTTAAAGACAAGGACATCGTCCACCATCTTGCCGGTACGGAACACCATGTAAAGATGGGACCCCACAATAGTGAACCGATGGAACGTCGCATCCTGATTGATCTGAAAGAGGCGGGCGAATGATTCCTTGAACTCAGCATTTTCAAGGATCCCCATATCCCCCTCACGAAATGTCTCCTCGGTCTCATCAAATTGATAGACCGCAAAAACATCACTGAGCTGCCCTTGTTTAAGGCCAAGATCGACCTTGAACCCCAGGAGAAACCGATTATGGCCCAGCTGGATCATATCCCGGGGTTCACAGCTAAGAAGAGTCGACACCCGATCCATCTTCTTAAGCTCAAGCTTCCGGGAACCGAAAACATCGGCACGCTTTGCGTCCAGTGCCCCCAGCTTCTCGCGCAACTGGGAGCCCTGATCAGACAAGCGCTTCTTGATCAGATCATACGCGCCGCCTTCCAGCGCCGCTGTTGCGCCTTCTGCGGGTTTTCCACTGTCGGGAGATTCCGCCATATATCCGCTCCTACTCAGCTAATGCCGAACGGACGACTACTTGGATGACTTGATGTTTAGTACTGAACCCGCCACCAGATCCGCAAGACCGGCATCTTTCACCGCCTTTTGCGCCTGACGAATCAGTGATTTTGTCCCACTGTCATCAGCCTTACTGATCATCTTTGTCAGCAATGCCGAGATGGTTAGATTCTTTACGTCTTCAGAGGACATCCCCAAATCCTTCACCCAACCCGCAAGCTGACTTTTGAAGTATTCCGGATCTCCGTTAAAGAAGGTGTTCTTTACGTCAGTCAATGTCTGGGAGTTATTCACGAGACGATCCACTGATTTACCGTGCGTCACCGAACGCACAACCTTCTCGAAGAAGTCATTCTCTCCGCCAACGATATCAATATTGGCACTCTTGAGTGCTTCACCCACCACACGGGCCTGTGCTTCAGCCACGTCCTTCTGGATTTGGATTTCGGCCAGATCCACATCGCGATCCTTGGAGAGCTGCAGACGGAATTCTTCGTGGTCCTGGGAAGCCTTGTTAAACTTCTCAATTGCCTTGGCCATCTCAGTCTTGGATACCGCCTGGGCCAATCCCATTTTCTCAGTGCCTTCCGCTTCAGCCAGTTTAACTGCCTGTATGGCCTCCCCTTCACCTTTGCCTTCAGCCGACTTGGCCATACCTGATGCCTCACCTTGTTTGGCAATTACCGAGGCTTCGGCAAAGCCTTGAGCCTCCTCCGCTTCAGCGTCCACTTTCTTGGCTTCAGCCTTGGCCTTGGTCACATTGGCTTCCGCATAACCCGGAGCCGCCTGCATAGCAGCCGTACCTTCAGCCTCCTGCTGCATGGCATGATTGCGCTTTTCACTCGCCTTGGCTTCAGCATCGGCAATTGTGAGCAGTTCCTCCGCCTTTTTCTCGGCAGCCTGCTTTGAGGCCTCTGAAGAAGTCACTTCAATGTACAAATCCTTGTCCGCAATTTCCTTCTGGGCCTGACGGGTCGCTTCTGCCTGTTTCACTTCCTCTACCAGTGACGCTTCAGCCTTCGCCGTCGCTTCCACCATTAGAACCCGCTTGGCACGGTCTGCAGCCATATCTGCCTCCACATCAAGGCGACCCTGATGCTGCTGGGTCACTTCCTTCTCCTTGGACTCCAATCCCGCCTTGCTCTCTGCCACCCCGAAGGCCGCCTCAATGATCTTGGCTTCCTTCTCCTGCTCCAAAAGACCAACTCGGCGCAAACGCTCAACTTCAGCCTGCTCACCAGATTCAATCTTCTCCTGCTCCAAACGCAGCAAATCCTGATCCTTGGCATAAGTGGCACTCATCACCACCCGCTCTTTTTCAACGTCTCTCTCAGCAATGTGTTGATCAGTCTCAATCGCAGCCTTTTCAGAAATCTCGCGGTTCTTCTGCACCTCGACCTGTGCTGCCGCACCCTCACGGGCCTTGGCCTCCTCCACCGCCCGGGTTTGCTTGGCTAAATCCTCCTCGTTCTGCTTATCCAATTCACGCTTGTCTACCTCAGCACGAATATTTTGATTTTTGATCGCCACATCCCGTTCCTGAGTCCGCTTATTGGTTGCCTCCTCTTCTGTGGCAGTAATGTCGTTGATCTTTCGAATACCTTCAGCATCCAGAACGTTATTCGGGTCATGATCAGAACGGGCAGTCTGCTCCAGATAGTCAATCGCCACGTCCTCCAGTAAATAACCATTCAAATCATCGCCAATTTCCTTCTTAACCATGTTCCGGAACTCAGTCCGCTTCGTATATAGGTCGGCAAATTTCATTTGTTTCCCCGCAGCCTTCAGGGCGTCAGAAAATTTTGCCTCAAAAAGCTCCTTCAATTTATCAATTTCAGAAGCACGCTCACAACCAACAGCCTGCGCAACCTCAATGATATTACTATCATCCGGATCGACCCTCACATAAAAAGCCACCTCAATATCGGCCCGGATATTATCCTCACAAATCAACCCGTCCTTCCCTTTACGGGCCACCTCCAGCTTTTTCACCTGAATATCCATGATATCCCACCGATGAACAAACGGAAGCCGCAGCATAACGCTCTTGGTGATTTTAATTCCGCCCATACCCGTCCGCACCCCGGCCTCACCCGCTCTGACCTTTCGCAAACAAAAAGTAATAAGGAAGCACCCGACAAAAAATAAAATGACGCCGAGTATGATAAGAAAAACGGTTAATGACAGACCGAGGATTATTCCAAATGTTGGTTGAATCATGAGTTAACTAAGGAGGTTGAGGTTATATTGACTTAAATACATTCTATGACACGGGACACCAATCACGTTGGGAGACACTGCCTTCTTTAGGGCAATGAACAAAGTGGTGTCAGGCGTGAATGTAGCTACTCCCCAGAAGTGACGCTACTATAATCTTAAAGAAAGTTTATAGTCGCATAAAATGAGCCCGCTTGACATTATTGATTGCCCATGTTTGGTCGAATTAATACGCCTGTTTTAATGAAGTGCTCGATTTTACTTTTTTCTCTCTTTGCATTTCCCCTTCAGGCTGCGGTTCCGCTACTCATGGATCGGCTCAATGATGAGCATGCGCGCGGTCAGGACCAATGGATCTACAACGACTTTCAAAAAGCCGTCACCGAGGCAAAACGAACGGGGAAACCCATTTTTGTTACCTTTCGGTGTGTGCCCTGCAAGGACTGCAAGGCTTTTGATGCTGAAGTTGCCAAAGGCAACAAGGTCATACGCGAACTGACCGAAAAACATTTCATCTCACTGCGCCAGGTGGAGATGAAAGGGGTGGACCTGTCGCTTTTCCAGTTTGATTACGATCTCAATTGGGCAGCCATCTTCATGAATGCCGATGGCACCATCTATAGCCGTTATGGAACCCAATCTGAAGCCGGAGCCGATGCCTACAACTCGGTGGAGTCTCTGGAGAAAACCATGCGCCGGGTCTTAACCCTGCATGCGAATGCAACCAATTACAAAAAATATCTGGCAGGCAAACGCGGGAAACCCAAACCCTATAAAAGCGCCATGGAAATGCCTGGCCTGGAAAAGAAGGAGGAGTACCGTAAAACAACCCAGGTCAATAACTGCATCCATTGCCATAATATTCACGATGCAGAAAACCACCAGTTGCATCTCGAAGGCAGAATGACCAATGATAAACTCTGGCGCTATCCACTGCCCAACAACATTGGCCTGGAAATTGACCCCAAGGACGGCCTGAAAATCAGCAGGGTCATTAAAGGGAGCCCGGCCGAAACTTCAGGACTCAGGGCGGGGCAATCAATTGCCTACATGAACGACCAGCTGATTCTCTCAATTGCCGACATACAGTGGGTCCTGCATCACCTACCCAATACAACCACCCAAATCCGAATTCGGCCCTGGAACAGTGGCCGGGACCACATCCTGACAACGAGGATCGGCTGGAAAAGAACCGATATCTCGTGGCGGGGCTCCCTCTGGAACCTTCACCCACGCCTTCGCGTTTATATGCCTCCCGCCAAGCCCAATGAGCTAAAAAAACTGAACCTTCCTGCGGGCCACCATGCACTCAAGGTGCAATGGATTAATAATGCAAGCGCTGAAGGGCAGGCAGCGTTAAAGGCCGGCTTGAAGCTTAATGACTTTATAATCGCAATGGCCGGCAAGCCTTTTGGTAAGGCCATAGACCATGACAATTTTAATGCCCAGGTAAAACTGAACTACAAAAGCGGCCAGAAACTCCCGCTCACACTCATGCGCAACGGAAAACGCATTGAATTCCAGTGGCCTCTTCAGTAACAAAACCATTTTACCTCCATGAAGATCGCCATCAAATATTGTAGAAGTTGAAACTATCTCCCCGAAGCTTCCCGGGTGGAGGCGGAAATAAGATCCGTTTTTTCCAATGCAGAGGTCACCCTGACAGAGTGCGGATTTGGCATCTTCAAAGTATTTCTGAATGGTGAAACCATTTTTCGTAAATGGCCCATATTCGGAAGTTTCCCACGCGAAGGTGAAATCATAGAAAAAATTCGAGACAAAATGGATAGCCAGTGAAGAGAACATGAAGAAAATATTAAAACACATTGCTTTGCTTTCAGTTTGGACCGGCTTTAGCTACACTTTAACCGCTGCTGAGCAAAAATCTTCCGAACCCCTTTTCCGTTTCGGCGCTGTCGCAGATTGCCAGTACTGCAGTAAAACCAGCCCTGTAA
>JASLKQ010000128.1 GCA_030747505.1 Verrucomicrobiota bacterium
ACAAAGGGGCTGGCTGTCATGGGATCCAGTATTGGTCAAAGGGCTGACTTGCCGGTCATGTAGCCGCCATCGACGAAAAGAGTCTGACCGGTGGTGAAGCCGGATTGCCCGACCAAGAAGTAGCAATTGGCAGCGGCAATTTCCCTGGGCAACCCGACGCGTTGCATGGGGATGCCCTCAATGTAGCGGGCTCGGCTTTCGCTTCCCTGAGGGTTGTTCGTGTTGAAAAGTTCCGTCTCAACTGGGCCGGGAGCCACGGAGTTAACAGTGATGCCGTGTGTGGCCAGTTCAAGGGCCCAACTGCGCGTAAAGCTGACCATGCCGCTCTTGGAGGCGGCATAGCTGGTGCGGAAAGGGACACCGGCCACAACCATACTGGAGGTGAAAACAATGCGACCATGCCCCTTATCCTTCATGTGCGGGACAACTGCCTGTGCCGCCTGCAGGGAACAACGGAGATTGATGTCGATGCAGGCGTCAAAGTGCTCCAGGGTAATATCCTCTATTGGCGCGGGGTTGACGAGACCCACATTGTTGAGCAACCCGTCAAACTTGTGCTCAGAGGCCAGTTCATTGAAAAGTGTTATACGAGCGGTTTCGCAACCGAGATCAATAGTGTGGAAAGCGCCGGGAAAATTGTTCGGCTTGGTGCGGGCAAGACCGACAACCTGATGGCCCTGATCGGCCAGCATTTTTGCTGTGGCAAAGCCGATCCCTTTACTGGCGCCGGTAATAAGGATGTTCATTTTCGATAATGAGTTATTTTGCTCCGTTAATGTTTGCTTCTTCAATTCATCAGCCGTTTCGATGTGTGTTTGAGGAAGAGTTCGGCGATGCGTAAGGTCTAAGCTCAGTGGTATGTAGAAGAGGCGTGCTTTTTGCGCATGCAAAAGAATCGACGCTTTTTGAATATCCACTGGCGGGCCTTGTTGTACCATTTTTTGAATAAGTAAAAGCTCCCAACAAAAACAGTACATATCCTGACAACTCTGATAATTCTTCAAAAAGTACGTGGTGCGGCACAGAACTCATATTTTCGAAACCTTCACCAATGCATAGAAGTATTCCTGCTGTGATAATCAAAGCACCTTCTTTTGATGCAAGAAAACTACTTAACAAGTTTTTATAGTGCTTAATATTAAATATTAAATAGGAAAACATAGTAATAAATCCAGCTGCTATTAGTGCATTACGACCTATACCAGACCCAATGAATTTCAGCACACTCGGAATGTTTAAATCTTCGACGTCGACTTCTCTAAGGGCAAAACTAAGGCAAAGAAATGAAAGAAATAAAAGAATTAGCTTATCGGTTCTATTTTGGTATACGACGGGCAGGAAAAGAACAAAACAAGCTATGGATATAGTGAATACTTGGATATTTTCAAGAAGTCCATTTTCTACATAAATGGAGGTCTTATTAAGCACGTAAACTGAATAACTAGACCAAAATAGCAGCCCTAGAAATATCACTATAGTGATGATAGCTCTTGCTCTAATTAACTTTTCTAAAATAATTTTTATTTTGGCCTGCATTTAAGAATTTCCACACCCCTCTAGCGCCACGACTGCGATTGTTGTGATTAGGGGGTGTTTCATTTCCCTTCAGTTCGAACCCCGTAAATCCGCGACCCAGCGATTGTGAATGGCCTTGAGCCGATTCAACTGATCGGGATGAGTGTTTCGAAGATTGTTTTTCTCACCGACATCGATAGACAGGTTCACGAGAAAAAGTTTGTTTTCTTTGCTCAACGGCGAAGTAACCGTTGGATCTCGCGGATTACCGATCAGTTTCCAATTGCCCTCCCGCACGGCCCACTGTGGATTGTTCCCCGTGCCCATCCAGTGAAACTCGGAATGCTGCGACTTGGCTGTGTCCGACTGGATGACCTTGACTAGGCTCTTGCCGTCGAATTTACGCTTAGGCAATGGCACCCCCACAAGCTCCGCCAGCGTGGGTAGCCAATCGACAGATATACTCATTTGGCCACGCACTTGGCCAGCTGGTATTTTACCCGGCCAACGAATCATCGCCGGCACGCGAATACCTCCCTCAAAAAAACTGAACTTGGCCCCACGATACGGTCCGGAGTTGCCGCCGCCACCGAAGGTTCGCGACTCAACCGAGTGGCCGTGATCACTTTGAAAAACAATGATGGTATTCTCCCTCAAGCCAAGGTTGTCGATCTCCTCAAGCAGGTCGCCGATTGCTTCGTCCATCGAAGACATAAACGCGGCGTAGCGGCGGCGTTTTTCATCCTTCATGTGCGCGTAGCGGCGACGCCACTTCTCGGTGCCCTGCAGCGGATAATGAGGAAGGTTAATCGCCCAATACATGAAGAACGGTTTCTCCCGATTAACTTCCATGAACTTCGCTGCCTCGTCCACCATCAACATCGGGAAATAATCACCCGTGCGCCAAACCTCCTTGCCGTTCTGGTAAAGGTCATGGCGATTCGGTGGCACCCAGTAAAAAAAGTGCGAATAGTTATCAATGCAACCGCCCATGTGACCAAACGAATAATCGAAACCCTGAGCGTTGGGCATAGTTGGCGGAGTGAAACCGAGATGCCATTTACCGATATGTGCGGTGGCATACCCGGCATCCTTGAATATTTCCGCCATGGTCACCTGATCGGCTGGCAGAGCACCTCTGCCTCCAGGATGCGATGAGACATTCCCTGGCACTCCCGCTCGGTTAGGTACCCGACCAGTCAATAATGCGGCCCGTGAAGGCGAACAAACTGCTGCCGCAGAGTAAAACTGGGTAAACCTAACGCCATCCCGACAAAGTGAATCCATTGCAGGCGTGATCAAATCCTTCGCTCCGTAGGAATTTATATCGATCGAACCCTGGTCGTCGGTGTAAATGACCACTAGGTTCGGCTTGCGGGCCTCAGTATTGGCTATCAAAGCCACGACTGCGATTGTTGTTAGTATGTGTTTCATTTCCCTTCAGCTTTTAATTAGCGGTGCTGGTAGTGCCACCCAAGTGTGCCCTGAGGTCAGCTTTGGCAGCTTTTTGAAATCATGGTTATGATGAAACGGTTGCACCAACCAAACCCATAACAAGCAACCCAATTTCTGGCTTAGGCGCAGGCTCCGCGACACCGCAATGCGGACAAGTTTGTGCCTCGGTCGAGACTGTCTTACCGCAAACCTTACATGGCTTCATTCGGTCCGGCATAACAACCCAATGAGTAACCACTGCAAGCTCACCGTCAAGCGGTCAGCTCAAAGGGTCGATTTAACTGTTGCCGCCGAATAACAACCCTGCGGCGTTTAAGTGGTGGAATGGGTTGTTTTATTTGCCAGCTGCCTTCTTTTTAAACGGCACTCTAGTCATTTTTTTGTCTTTTAAAGAACCGATCTCTTTACCGTCTTGCACAAGATTTATATGGGAGACAATCATTGTCTTCCCATTAGACTTACGTCTTTTTGTCTCATATTTAGTATTGGTTTTGTTGATAGTATTCTCCTCAATCTTAAAATGAAGCACCTTATCTTTAAGCTCCCCAACTCCTTTTCCGGTCCAATAGACCTTCCCGTCGTAGCCAAAAGAATGCCAATTAAGTTTTTTGCTAAGAGGATCAAGGGTAATTATCCCAGTCCCAAAATTGAATGGCTTTCCGTCATCTTTAAATTTGTTGTCCCAAGTAAGCTGAATAGCCGTTTTATTTAGAATCCATCTCAAGCGGTTGGTACCAGCAACCATTCTCCCTTTCTCCAATCCTTCAAATCCCCCTTCTGCTTCAGATTCGCCTGCCCAATTTCCAATGAAAGGCTGCAGTCCTTTCAATGCCTCTTGAGCGGGATGGGGATTCGGTGCTTGGGCGGTGGCATTCTGAACGGCAATAAAACCGAACAAAGCCAGAACAACAGTAGATATGTTTAATTTCGTTCTCATTTTACCTAAAGGAACTGGCAGACAGTTATCTTGTTTGCTTTAGACGGTCAAGCTTGAGCACCTCACCAAAACCACGGCAGCGATTGTTGTGAGTAGGAGGTGGTTCCTTTTCGTGCAGCTTGCAATCCTTCACCCGTCTTGACGGAGTAGCAGCCAAGAGCTGCGAGGACAAAGTCTTTGGCGTGATGAGTAAAACGTTGAGGCGCTCCACTGTGCTGGCTGTTGAAGCCAGAGGCGTAAAATGCCAACATTGAAAACAACATTCTGATCATTTCTGTTGAGGGGTCAGTTCCACTGGGGTCTGTGTGAATCAGTGCTAAGGGCACAAGGCCAGCGACTCGTCAGTCGTCCTTAATCTTTGATTCGTTTTACTCTCATGAACTGCGCATCCTGAGTCAGTGGAAAGTTCACGGGTAGATTAATCGGGAGCTGAAAATTCTGTGTTCGCCAATGGATCAGGTCGTTTGAAAACTCAAGCTCAACCATCTCAAGGATATTACTGGGTTTACCCACGGCCTGAATGGTGATCTGTCCTTGATCCGATAAAACCCGCGAGACGTGCAAGTTCAAGCTGGGGTCAGCTCTAGACGCCTGCGCCGCGGCAACTTCTCTACCGGTTCTCTGCGCATTTTGTCCAAACATTGGCCAAGCTGAATCGGCTGGGCCTGCAGAACCGTGAACGGCATAAAACACCCCGTCCCACGAGCCGAAGTAAACTATGCCGTTGGCCCCAATTGCAGGCGAGGAAGTCAACCAGCCTTCCGTTTCAAACTCCCATTTTCTTACCCCGGTCCTGGCATTCACAGCATGGAGTTTGTTGTCGTTTGACCCGAAATAAATTGTTTCATTCGATGCAATCGCTGGGGAGGAAAAGGTGCCCATTAACTGCCATTTCTTTCTCCCCGTCTTGCCGTTCAGTGCATAAGCAAAATTATTTGTCACAACATAAACCGTACCATCTACTCCTATCGCTGGAGGGAATGAGTGAGCCGCATGTTGCGAACCGAACTCCCATTTCTTTTTTCCGGTCTTGCTGTCCACGGCGTAGAACAAGTAGTTGCCGTCTTGGTTGTAATCCATTGATCCGAAATAGACTGTGCCATCATATCCTATCGCAGGGCTGGAATACGCCGTGGGTAGCGTGGGGCTGAAAGTGGAAGAGGGAAATTCCCACCTTTTCTTCCCGGTTATGCCATTCACAGCATAGAATTTATTTTTTTGATCAGGTTTATTTGCTCCAATATAAACCGTGCCATCAATCCCAACCGCCAGTGTGCTTCTTGCATGATGCCCAGGGGTGAATTTCCATTTATTTTCTCCAGTTTTGCCGTCCAAAGCGTACACGGTGAAGCCAGTGCCTATGTAAACCGTACCATCGCCTCCAATTGCCGGGGTCATTGACCGGTTTAGGCTCCCTTTATTCCATTTAAACTCCCATTTTATTGCACCGGTTTTTCCATCCAAAGCATAAAATATACTCTTATTAGAGAGGCCAACATAGACTGTGCCGTCACTCCCTATTGCCGGGGTCAACCCTTCCCCTTCCCCCAGGTCAAACGCCCATTTCTTTTTTCCGGTTTTTCCGTCCAAAGCAAATATCGAGCTACTTGATTTGGGCAACGGCGACCGGTTCCAGTTGGAGATTCTCTTGTGAGTAGCGCTTGAAATCCAACCGTCAAATGAACCGATGTAAACTGTGCCATCGGTTCCAATTGCCGGAGAACTGGCTACAGGATGGTGAAGTTTCCATAGCAATGTGCCGGGCTTTTGCCCGTGAACACCCGCCGCGATCCCATGAACGAGCAGAAGCGCTATTAAGAGGTGGGGATTCTGTAGAAGCGGGCGGTTCATCAGCCTTGTAGGCCCGCCAGTCTATTCATAACTGGATACTTAAGCAAAGAAGACAGTTTTTGCTTAAAAACTCCACCCGCCCGACGTTAGCTGAGGTGGAATTTTAGTGGCTTCAGATTTTTAAAAGAAGCAACCAATTTGTCGTAATCGGTTTTCTTTGACTACGGTGGTTTTCTTGCTATTCATCTGAGGTAGTGAATGTTCTTGCTTGCGAGTTAATGACTCGTTGCCTTGATCATCTCGCGAAAAACCCTCTAGCAATCCGGCCTGTTTTGAGAAATTATTAAGGAAGCTCTCTCAACTTTTCGAGTTCCGCCTAGGCTTGAATGAGCGTTTTGGCTTTTAGCGGTACACGCCGTTGTGTGTGGCTCCCGGTAGCATCTGTGACAGACATCCTAGCGTAGAAGAGTTTTCTGCGTCTCCAAAGACCGCGAATCGGTTGATTGTTGGAATCGAGAGCCCGGGAAAACGATTTGCCTGATGAAGACTTTCCGGAAGAAGAATAGGCACCAAAATAGGCACCACCGACATTTGTTATTATTTTGTTCACTGTTTGTATGATTAAAACAGTGATTTCGGCCCCTAAAATTAGACCATATTGAAGATGGTACGCGCGAAAGGAGTCGAACCTTCACTCCCGAGGGAACCGGAACCTAAATCCGGCGCGTCTACCAATTCCGCCACGCGCGCACCCTGAAGAACCTTAATAAAAACGGGTTTTTTGGACTTTCAACCTCGTCCTCAGCACCCCGCTGTGCTAATTTGACAGCATGAAATGCACTACAACCCGAGGCAACAAAAAATCCCGACCTGCGGCCAACCCGCACAGTCTGCCGGGGGGTTAATTATCAGAAAATTTACGACGGGCGCAAGCATAGAGTTCGTGAACTCTGGAAGCGCCGCGATACCTTCTATGCACAGCTCTCGCTCACCGCTTCTCAGGCAAGCGAATGGACAGCCATTTCGTTCCATAATCACCCCTTTGCTGCAATCTGCCTAGGCCATCGCTGGGCATACAATAAGGCGGACTTAGACAAGCCGCTGATAACCAAACTCCGACCCCACTTACACCTGATCAACTCCGGGGAGCCAAAGAACCACCTTATCAGGGATTGTGGAGTGTGTGAGTGATACCGACGAGGAGGTCAATGCGCTTGTGGAAAGGGCAATGCTCGATGCCGTTCAAACGATATTCCCGTGGGGTGCGC
>JASLKQ010000129.1 GCA_030747505.1 Verrucomicrobiota bacterium
CGCACCTGCCGCACCTGCCGCACCTGCCGCACCTGCTACAGAGCCTGAACAGCCTTTTTTCAGTGTTATGTTACTGGATGGGCAGCCAATCGAATTTCCGGTGGAAATGGCTGGGGCAGAGCAGGATTTGGGCAGCGGACCGATAATCCTACAGCCTAATGGTCGCGGTATAGAGACAGGTACACACAAATATATCTTATTCGATTCCGGGGAGTCGGCACTCTATGATCTGGTGTCTGATCCCGATGGTCTCAATAATATTGCAGCCGATCCATCGCAATCGGCTTTTGTGCAGGAACTGTCGGGGAAATTGGCTGATTTTCCCGCTGCTGGCCCAGCTCCAATGGAGGCAATACCTGTTCCTTCTACTCCGGATATTCCAAAGGTCACAGTTCCTGCTCCGATTTCGGCCAAACCGGTTGACCCTCAGCCTGTGGCGGATACGCCATCAGTCCCCCTTTTAGCCAAGCCTGCAGGGAGCTTGCCACCACCATTGCCTAAACCGTCGGATGTGAAGCTGCCGGAACTAGGGTTGCCTCCTGGAGTGGGTGATTCTGAAAAAGGAGAAAAAGCTGTTTTGCCACCGCTAAAACCCCCGGCAAAGTCTCCATCAGACATTGCGTTACCCAAGCCTGGGTTACCCAAGCCCTCGGAGGTGCCGGATCTTAAAGAGACCGCTAAACCGGCACTTCCCCCGCTACCTTACCCATCCTCATCGAAACCTGCAGCCGACCCGGATCAAGACCAGCAATCGGCCGCTCTCAAGAAGGATTTATTGGAGACGTTTGACACCGATGGCGATGGCAAGATTAGTGAGAAAGAGAAACCTTCTGAAGAGCAACTAAAGAAATTTTCCGATCGTCGGCGGGAGAAGTCCAAGGTGGATTCTGTCAATACGAAGAGAAGATCGCGTTTGGAGGCTGAAACGGCGGTTAAGGCGGCCATGCGCGAATTGGAAGAAGCTCGGATGCGAGAGGAGATGTCCGTGCTTGAAGAACTTGAGGCCCATAAAGTTACCCGGGATAAGGCCAGACGGGGTTGTGATCAGTGTGATGAAGAGATTGAAAAACTGAAACAAACCGATCGAGCCAGAAGTGAAAAAAGTGAAGCGGCCATCGATAAACTAAAGCAAGAATACGAACGCGACGAAGAGCTAATTCGGCATGGTGTTCGAACTAAGAAAGCAGCTCGGCTCGATGATGAAGATCGTATCCATGAATTGGAGGATGAATTGGCTGGTCTCCATGAGGAAAACGATGCGCGCCTTCAGAAGGAAGAGGAAGAAGATCGCCTTCGCGAGGAAGAGCGCCGTTTAGCTCAAGAGCGGTATATGGAGCGTGTAAAGGCCGACGAACAAGAGAAGGCTGAATATCAGGAGGACTTAAGAAATCAGGAAGAGGGGGAAAAAGAATTAAAGCAGGAGTTGCAGGCTAAGGAACTGCAAATGCAAGAGCGACTTCGTCTTATAAAGTTTGAGGAAGATGATGAGCATTCGCGTATTGAACATGAAATCGAGGTGCTAGAGAAAAGCCGCGAAAAACTTCAATCGATGGAAAATATAGAGGAACAGGAAATACGAGACCTTTCCGCCAAAGTAGATGCCCGTCGAATTGCCGTTGCCAATGAGAAGAAGGTGGAGCGCCGTATGGCAGTGGCCGAACATGAAGCGGATATATTGAACCAGGTGCGGAGTGAAGAGTTGCCGGTGGCAATAGCCAAGCCGACGATTGATCGTGATCATATGCAGGTGCCCAATCCTGATATAGAGCCGACGCTATCCAAAAAATCGGGACCTAAAAAGGCCTTGCCCGGTTCGTCTGGGCCAGAGATCAGGGAAGCTATGCCGGTTTCTGTGCTCAACCCTAAGCCTGTGGCTGTACCCGCAAACCCTTCAACACCTGAATTGCCTGAATTGCCTGAATTGCCTGAATTGCCTGAATTGCCTGAATTGCCTGAAGCTCAGGATGAGGATCATGAGGAAAAGGATGTTTTACCTGCGATAATCAGCCCCAGCAGTAAGTCATCTCGGTTGGTCGTTTCTGAAGAAGACGAAAAGCCGGCTTTTCCCTTGCCTGACTCCACTAAACCGGTTGGCGACCTGCCTGCGTTACCTGAAACCATCCAATCTGACAGTGAAGCTACGGGAAAACAAAAGAAGGCTCCTGGATTCTTAAAGAAACTTTTTGGTAAAAAAAAGAAAGCGGCCACTAAAGATGTTCCCCTTATACCTCAACCGAAAACTGAAGGCCCAAAACCGGATCTGCCGCCGTTGCCTTCTGCTTTAACTCCCACTAAAACGTCTGCTGATATTCCGGATCTGCCGCCGTTGCCCGGGTCGGCTTCTGAGCACGCCGAATTGCCTTCCTTGTCTGGCCAGTCGGTTGTTGAGTCGCCAGAAGAGATGGAGCGGAAAACACTTGAGCGTAAACTTGAACGAATTGCTGATAAAAGAGCGGAGCGGATGAATGAACCAACCTCTGTTGAGTCATCAGTTCCCGGGTTACCCCAGCCTGACCCAGCGAGGGAAATTCCGGCTCTTCCATCTGTGCCTGGAGGGCCAAAACCTCAAGTTCCTAATCCGCCTAAGCCCGGCGTCTTGCCTCCTGCTTCCGGAACTGGGCCTGGTGGGCTCCCCTCTTTGCCTTCATTACCCAAACCTGGTGCCGCCCCTTCTCTTCCCAAACCGGGTGGTCCAGCAGGTGGTCTGCCGCCTTTATCCTCGTCGGCCGGGGAAGATAAACCGGCCTTGCCCCCACTACCCAAACCTGGTGCCGCCCCTTCTCTTCCCAAACCGGGTGGTCCAGCAGGTGGGTTGCCGCCTTTACCGTCGCCGACCGGAGGAGATAAGCCCGCCTTGCCTCCACTACCCAAGCCAGAAGGTCCAGTCGGAGGGTTGCCACCTCTGCCGGGCAATGATAAGTGAGACTCCAGCAAGGTTACGCTATTGCATAGCCATTGAGCTGTTTTTCCATTTTCCTCATCCAGTGAGGTATGTTGCCTAGAATCGGCTGGACAGGATATATTCCGGCTGTCTGAACTTTGATTTAATCGCTTAGCTCCCTTTTTCATTGGCTGCTAGCGGTTTTCGCTGCAAAAATCCCTTGTGCCCACCGATCCTGATCGTCTTAAACGTTATTTGGTTTGTGAAACACCTGACAAGCAGTGGGTCACAGACAAACTGATCTATCTGCTTTCAGGTGAGGCGATTATTCCGCCCTTTTCCGCAGCGGCGATTAAACTCGGCCAGTTGTCCCGCGATGAGAATTGCCAGATGGAAGATGTGGCCGAGGTAATTCAGATGGATGCTGGGTTAGCTTCAGACATCATCAAGGTTGCTAGTTCAGTGGGCTTTGCTGCAAGACGGATTTCCAGTATTGATCAGGCACTGATGATGATCGGCATGACGGAGGTGCGCCGCATTGCTCTCTCAATGGGTGTGATGAAAAACTTTGAACACCTAAAATCTCAGGTGGATTGGAATTCATTTTGGCTTCATAGCATCATGGTGGCACGCTTGACCGAGCGAGTGGCTGCCGCTTATCGGCCTCCGAGTGGATCTGAGTATTTGGCAGGATTATTGCATGACTGCGGGAAGCTGGTTTTGGAACATTATTTTCCAGAGGATTTTGACCGTATTATTATTCGCGCCACCGAGCGGGGTTCCGGGCACGTGTCAGTTGAAAGGGAATTTATCGGCGTATCACATGCTCAGATTGGGGCAGGAGTATGTGAGTGTCTGCAGGCGCATTTGGAGGTGATTCGTGCTGTTTGGTATCACCATGATCCATTTGACGCCGAAGAAGGGAGCCAGCCTGATAACAGCAAATTCCTTGCAGCGTGTGTTGGAGTGGCCGATGCGTTAACCAACTACAAACAAATAAACATATATGGGGCCCGTATCATGGACTACGACAAGCCCTTTGAGGAATTGCCTGAGTGGCAGTTCTTAGCCCAGTACCAGATGAGTTATGGATTGGATTTGGATTTGGATTTCGAAGAGGAGAAAGCTCGGGAAGATTTAAAATCTTTTGGGTTGGGAGGAGATGACAATGGAGACGGAGAATAACACTCTCAACACGGTTCAAAAAGCTCAGGCGATCAATTTTGACCGTAATAAATACGGTACTTTTGCTGAGATTGGAGCAGGGCAGGAGGTGGTTCGATGGTTCTTTCGTGCAGGAGGGGCAGCCGGGACAGTGGCAAAGAGCATGAGTGCCTATGATATGGCTGTTAGTGATGCAATTTATGGAAAGGCCAATCGGTATGTTAGTCAGGAGCGGTTGCTGCACATGTTGGATCACGAATATGGATTATTGCATGATCGGCTGGCTCAGGAGCGGGGCAGTGAGGCTCGTTTTTTTGTGTTTGCGGACACGGTGGCTGCACGCAGCTACAGTCGCCAACAGGATGGTCAGGGCTGGATGGGTATCCGATTTCAGGCTGCACCCGGTCAGGAACCCAATGACATCATTTTACACGTGCGATTGTTTGATGAGGACAACCTCAAGCAGCAGGAGGCAGTGGGTCTTATTGGCGTAAATCTTGTCCATGCAGCAATGGAGTACACCGATGAGCCGCATAAGATTCTTGGTAGCCTTCTTGAGAATTTGGAACCCTGGCGGGCCGAGGTGGGGATGGCACGGTTCAGTGGTCCGAACTACGAGGAACTTGATAACCGCCTTGTTGCACTGGAATTAGTAAAGCGTGGATTGGCCAAGGCAACCTTGTTTAATGTGTCCGGAGAGGTGGTGCACCCTACTGAAGTATTACATGGAAAATCCATTATTGTTGAGCGCGGTAGTTTCCGGCCGGTAACTCATACCACCTTGCACATGTTGCAGAGTGCTATGTCCCAATTTGTGCAGGAACCCAACGTTCAGGGAGAAAACGTGACGGTTCTTTTTGAGATGACCTTGCATAATCTTACCAATAGCGGGGAAATTGATGATCGTGATTTTTTGGATCGGGTGGATGTTCTGGGTACGGTTGGAGATGAGTTATCAGAAAACTATCACGTAATGGTCTCAAATTATGCTGAATATTACCGATTGGCAGCATATTTGCTACGTTATACCAAGGAACCTATTGGCGTAGCGATGGGGGTTCCTACATTGAGGGAGTTATTTGAGGAAAAATACTACGCGGAATTAGACGGAGGCATTCTTGAATCATTTGGGAGGATGTTTAAGAATGATTTGCGGCTTTATGTATATCCCGCCTACGGTCCGGGGGGGAATATAGTCAATGCACGAAATATGAAGGTAGATGATCATTTGCAGGGTTTGTTTGAATATTTGATGAGCAATGGATTCATTCGAAAAATTGAGGATTTTCGTGAGGATTATCTGCCGATATTTTCACGCGACGCGCTTGAGAAAATTAGATCTGGAGACGACAATTGGGAGTCGATGATGCCTGAAAGAGTGATAAAGTTGATAAAGCAGAGGGGCTTGTTCGGATATAAAGAGCCGGTTGCTGACGTATAGGCAATAATTTACGAAGGAATGGATAGATATGGCACAAGAATATAGTAATCAAAACTCGAAAAAGGTGTTGGTGGCTGATGCCGATGCCGCGGTGTTGCAGGCCTTGAAGGATCAACTCCAGAATCTGGGTTTCCATATCACCACTGTCGACACCGATACGATGGCAACCGAACACCTAAAGAGTGAGATGTACGGGGTGGTCCTCGTAGATCACGATTTGGGGGGGGCAGCTGGAGGTATTCAGCTATTGGAACTAGCCAAGGAAATGCAACCTGATAGCAGTCGTCTACTATTAGCCAGCGGGGTGGGGGTGGATGAAATGACGAAAATCGTCACCAAAGGTCTGGTTTTTCGGTATTTGACAAAGCCTTGGATGACCAATGATATGAAGGTCGCCGCTCTCAATGCTGCTGAGCGCTATAGTTTGCGCAAGGAAATTGAGGCACAGCAAAACCGAGTAGATACTCTAACTGAAAAAGTTCAAATTGCCGAGCAGGCGGTGAGCGATGCCAACGCTAGCCGTGGAGGGGGTGCCGCTGATCCAGATGGATCAGAAGCTTCTGATGTGTCTGCCCCGCGTATATCGGTATCATATTCCGAGGATGACGAAAATATCGCGCTGATGGCGATGAACAGGATGCTATATACATTTCACCCTAATCTGGGGAATACTGCACTCCGAGCCAAGGCTCTCTGTGCTACCATTTCTGATACAATGAGTTTGTCCTCTGAAGAAAGTCGTATCTTAAGTCTGGCTGCTCAAACTCATGATATTGGCCTTATGAGTTGTGAGATTGGCATGGTGCGTCGCTGGATGAGAAGTCCGGCAAAGTGTTCGATTGAGGAAATGGAAATCATCAAAAAACATCCGGCAATTGCTGAGGAATCGCTGTTGTTCTTAAATGAAGCCTATGCCCCTGTTGCCGAGATTGTCCGTCATCATCACGAGAACTGGGATGGGACCGGCTATCCTGACAAGTTAAAGGGCGAAACAATCCCAAAACTTTCCCGACTCCTAGGGCCGGTAATTTATTACTGTAATCAAAATATGGCTGACATGGCCCTTATCCGGGAAATGGAAACTGAATTGGCAGATCGAGTATTTGATCCGGATGCGGTACGTGCTCTGGTGCAGGCCGTGCCTTTAACCCGTATGCCCCGGGGCGAACGTGAGATTCTGCTCATAGAACTTAAGGCAGGAATGGAATTAGCCAGGCCCATTGTTAATACCAATAATATGAAACTCGTAGACGCAGGGGTTATTTTAGAGGAAAAACATGTAAATAAGGTTCATTCTATTAATAACATGACTCCAATTAACCCTCTTTGTCTTGTTTTTTGCTAAAAAATTAAAAATCATAGATTTTGGTAATTAGCAATAAATCACATCTTTTTCAGGCTTCCCCCCTTTTTTAGCAAGGGGG
>JASLKQ010000012.1 GCA_030747505.1 Verrucomicrobiota bacterium
AGATCTTTCGCCAGATTTTAACTCCTTGAGTATCCCCTCTGGTGTGGTTATATCCAATCCTGCCTTCGGCTTCTCGCTCCCATGGCATTTAGTGCAGTGTTCTGCAAATATAGGTTGAATATCCCTAGAAAAATCCACTTGAGAGTAGCTGGTTTTCGGGAAAAGTGCGGCTACACTCAAAGAAAAGAAGTATATGACGTGGGTTTTTGGCAAGTGGGTTACCTTTTCTGGGGTAAAATATAGACAATTGTCGTCAAATCGGTCAAATTAATGCTGCGCTTAAGGTTGAGCCAAAAAAGGGCTAAACCTTTCGCAATGGTACAAAACGTGCTATTATGACTATAATGAAGAGGCAAAAATTCATCGCGAAAAATGCAATTGTCACAATTCTTTCTCTGGGTGTTACCGGCTTAGTTTTTGCTGGAGCTCCCGGTGCTGGGGTTCCCGGAGCTCCCGGTGCTGGGGTTCCCGGAGTTCCCGGAGTTGGAGTTCCCGGAGTTGGAGTTCCCGGAGTTGGAGTTCCCGGAGTTGGAGTTCCCGGAGTTGGAGTTCCCGGAGTTGTAGTTCCCGGTGTAGTTCCCGGTGTAGTTCCCGGTGTAGGTCCCGGTATAGGTCCCGGTATAGGTCAACCCGGTATAGGTCAACCCGGTATAGGTCAACCCGGTATAGGTCAAGGTGGAGTTCAAGGTGGAGGTCAATCCATTAATCCGAAGCCAATAAAACGGCCTGGATGGACGCCGGCTGATGGGCCTATGAAGTCGTCCATGGCGCTCAAACTCCTGATGGGGGGAGGATTTATTGGAAAGCCTTATTACAACGGAGTTCCGGATTTAGCAGCGGGTAGTGATGTGAACAGGCAGATTCCAACAAGAGAGATTTTAAAAAGAAAACTCAGAATGCTCGTGATACCTAGGGTGGATCCTATGGATACCTACAGCATGCAAGAGGTTGTGCGGGAGTTGGGTCGATTATTCAAAGAGGCGGATCCAGAAGGAGTAGGATTTAATTTTACAATAAACGCATTTATTGACCCTGGTGGCGCGGCCATCCAGCCAAAACCTGGGGCAGGCGGCGGTGTGGGCGGCGGTGCGCCAGGAGTGCAGCTTGACCCTATTACAGGTTTGCCGGTGGGTGGTGGTGGGATCGGAGGAGGCGCCGGGGTGGCTCCACAACTAGATCCTATTACGGGCCTTCCAGTGGGAGGTGGGGGTGCAGTTCCAGGAGGCGCGGGTGCAGTTCCAGGAGGTGCGGGTGCAGTCCCAGGAGGTGCGGGTGCAGTTCCAGGAATGGGAATGGGACTCGGTGGAGGGCTCGGTGGAGGGCTCGGTGGAGGGCTCGGTGGAGGGCTCGGTGGAGGAGGTCAACAAGCCGGATTGCAGGGTGCTTTTGATCCCGCTCAGGTAAAGTTAAACGGAATGAAATCTCCTTTAGTTAATTTAACAGCTAAGCAAGTTCTAGATTTGGTAACGATGGCTTTTGATAGCCCAATTCAATACGTGGTTGTCGATCAGGGTATAATGTTCCTTCAACAGGATAAAAAATTTGCCGGGACAGTAACTCAAACATTCCAACTCAACCTCAATACCAGAACGTTGGCCCAGTTAGGATTGCCGGTCCCGTCGTTTGGTGGTAGCGGCAAGGGTGGTAGCGGCAAGGGTGGTGGAAATCAGGCTGGCGGCGGCGGACAAACTGGCGGCGGTTATCCTGGCGGCGGATCTGGCGGCGGTTATCCTGGAGGTGGTGGTGGGGGAGGCATGGACCCTAGTGGTGGTGGCCCCGGTGGCGGTGAGCCTGGAGGGCTTATGGATAAAAATGTGAAAAATTTTACTCCGAATAAATTCCGTCCTTTCAACAGCACTGGTGGTTATCGAAAATTCAACCCGTTTCGAGGGCGTCGGTAAAATTTAATTACCTTAAGGGATAGGGCAGTTTAAAATGCCCGTAAATGCTGTTTTTAGCTGATTACGCTTCTTACCACTTCGCCACCTAAATTGGTGAGGCGGAAATCGAGGCCCTTGTACTTGAAGGTAAGTTTTTCGTGGTTTAACCCGAGTAGGTGGAGGATGGTGGCATTGAGATCGTGCATGTGCACCGGGTTCTCGACGGCTTGGTAGCCGAACTCATCGGTTTTACCATAACCGATCCCTCGTTTTGCCCCACCACCGGCCAGCAACACGCTGAATGCCTCTTTGTGATGGTCGCGGCCGACATTCTTGTCCTGACCGGAATTGCTTTTACCCTGAAGCATGGGCGTGCGGCCAAATTCTGTTCCCACGACGATTAATGTCTTATCCAGTAGACCGCGTTGGCGCAGGTCGGTGATAAGTGCGGCCACCGGCTGGTCGAGCTGCCTGGCCTTGCTGGGCATTCTGGAGAATACGCCACTATGATGATCCCAGCCTTGGTCAAAAAGTTGAATGAAGCGTACCCCTCGCTCGACAAGACGTCGGGCCAATAGGCAGTTATTGGCAAAGCTAGTTTTACCCGGGGCCGTTCCATACAGCTCATGTGCCGATTTTGGTTCCTTTGAGATATTCATCAGTTCCGGGACGCTGCTTTGCATGCGGTAGGCCAGTTCGTACTGTGCGATGCGTGTGGCGATTTCCGGATCACCAACATCGGCCAGTGACTTCTGGTTCAGAAAATTAACCCCATCAACAATTTCGCGCCGGTCCGACCCTTTTATTCCCTTCGGGTTGGAAAGGAACAGCACTGGGTCGCCCTGGCTGCGGAACTCAATGCCCTGGTGTACTGTAGGCAGGAATCCGCTACTCCAGAGACTATTGCCTGCGCCGGCCACGCTGCCGGTAATCATGACCACGTAGCCGGGTAGATCGCGGTTTTCAGTTCCTAAGCCGTAACTCACCCAGGAGCCGATACCGGGGCGACCAAATTGGCCGAAGCCGGTGTGCTGGAAAAGTTGCGCTGGGGCGTGATTGAAATGGTCTGACTTGATTGTGTGGATCAATGTCAACTCATCAGCGACACTGCCGAGTTTTGGCAGGTGTTCGGATAGCTCAAGGCCTCCCTGACCATGCCGGTTGAACTTGAACCGGGTCCCTAACAATGTGGGATGATCGCGTATGAAGGCCAGTTGCTTGCCCTTGAACATTTCATCAGGGCATTTTTCGCCGTTACGCTTGAGTAGCTCCGGTTTGTGGCTGAAAAGTTCCAGTTGAGAGGCGCCACCAACCAGGTGGATGTAGATCAGGTGCTCGGCTTTTGCTTTGAAATGCGGTTTTCGCGGCGCTGAAGGGCTGGCAGCTTTTGGAGCGGCAAAGAGTTGCTCGTTAAACATGGAAACCAGCGCCATGGATCCAATGCCTGCACCGGATTGCTTCAGAAATTCCCGGCGGGACTCGGTAAGGTAGTATTGTTGAAGTGATCCCATGTTTTTCACCCCTTGGTTATGGTTTCATCCAGATTGAGCAAAATATTTGCCACATAAAACCATGCGGCCAGTTGGGCTTGATCCATTCCCTTGGGCGCTTTCCAGCCTTTGATACCGTCCAAAAGATTTTTCACTGCAATGGGATTCTTTTGGAACAATGCCAGACGGCGCTCCAGTAGCTTTTCCAGATATGCAGCTTCCTCGGGTCTGGGCGTGCGTGAAAGGGCTGTTTTAAAGGCGTGACTGATACGCTTAGTGGTACTTGTGTTTGGCAATTCGCTTAACACTCGCCCAGCAAAGGCAAGGGCTAATTCCACGTAGGCTTCATCGTTCATCAGCGTTAGTGCCTGTAATGGTGTGTTGGTCCTTGGGCGCTGGATGACGCAGGATCCACGGTCAGGCGCGTCGAAATTGACGAAGCTTGCGTAGGGTGCGCCACGCCGCCAGACGACATACACGCCTCTACGGAAACGATTCTGGTCAGTGGCCGCAATATATTTAGGGGCGTTGCGTCCAACGTGACGCCAGATTCCGCCGGGTTGTGGTGGGTAAATGGGAGGGCCATGCATCTTGTCGCTGAGTAGGCCGCTGATGGTCAGCGCATTATCGCGAACCATCTCCGCACTCATCCGGAGGCGAGGCGCGCGGGCGTAGAGTTCGTTTCCTGGGTCTCGTGCCAGAAGTGTTGGGTTGAGATGAGATGACTGCCTGTAGGTTGCACTCATTACGATATGTTTGTGCAGCTGCTTCATTGACCAGCCGTTCTCAACGAATTCCATTGCCAGCCAGTCGAGAAGACGCGGGTGGGTTGGTGCCGATCCCTCTGTTCCGAAATCCTCCTGGGTCTCCACGATGCCGCGCCCCATAAATTGTGCCCACCAGCGGTTGACTGTTACGCGACCCAACAGCGGGTTGTCCGGCGTCACCAACCACCTGGCCAGCCCTAGCCGGTTTTTTGGCCATTCCTTTTTGAACCCATGCAGGGCCTCTGGCGTCTGGCTGATCACCTCTTCTCCCGGTTTCAGATAATCACCACGACGCAAAACATGTGTCTTGCGAGGCTTCTTCTGCTCGACCATTACCAGCGTCGTGGAGGGTTTCACCGCCTTGATTTGTTTGTCTGCCGCCAGCACCTTCAGTTCCAGTGCCCTTAACTCAGGATGCTGGGAGAGGAAATGCTTCTCCAAATCCGCCTTTTCCTTCTTGGTGTGCTTGTTTTTTTTGAGGATGGAAAGAATGTTGTCTGGGAGATTCAGTGCGCTCGGATCCCCTTCGATTGCCGAAAGCCTTAGCCGACCGATTGTGCGTCCGCCTCCATAATTTTGCACGATGGAGAACTCAAGCTGTGCATTGGGTTTGAGCTCCAGCGGTTGGGCCAGCTTATAGATCGCCCAGGCCGGTTTGCCGAAGGCGGGATTGATGCCCCAGCCGGTCTCGGAGTCACCATCGATACTTCCACTTATCTCCCAACGCTTTTGACTGAAGGACGCCGCAGCGCTTGAGGGTTTCACAGGCTTGCCGTTTGCCTTGATGATGAATTCATTGACAATGAAATTCGGGTTGCTGGCAGGTGCGAAATTTCGGCCTGGTCCGTTCTTATTCATGGAGGGATCAGTCAGTGCTTCCAGGCGGATGGCCGTGATTTTTGTGAGGTTAGATTTGGTGGTGATGATGTAAGTGCTCTTGTCGGGGTTTTTGCCGGCAAGGAGCACACTGCCGTCCTTCTGCAGCTTATGGGTGGGGTTGCCGGTGGCACTGAAATTCTCCACTGAGAGTACGCTCCACTGAGGTTTTTCCTTTAATGCCTGTAAAGAGTGTTGCTCCCAGGTGGTTTGCTTGGTCAGTAGTTTTGCGCGCAAATCCTCAAGTGCCTTTTTTTGGGCGTTCTGTTTATTGTTCAATTCCGTCAGTTTGGCCTTTTGCTGGGGCGATATTGGCAGGTCCATGGTTGGCCCATAAAAGTTCCATGTCACCCCGTTTCCCAGTTGTTTCACCTCCAAAGGCGTATTGTTGAAAAAGGCGAAGAGCGAATAAAAATCCTTCATAGAGAAGGGGTCGTATTTGTGGTTGTGGCACTGGGCACAATCGAAAGTGGCGCCAAGAAAAACCGAGGCAGTGGTGTTGACCCGGTCAAAAATCTGGTTCACGCGGTTTTCCTCGGGATGCACACCGGCCTCGACATTGCAGGTGGGGGTGCGGTGGAAGCCGGTGGCAATGCGCTGGGCCGGGGTGGCGTTGGGCAGTAAATCACCGGCGATTTGCTCGATGACAAACTGGTCAAAGGGCATATCAGCATTGAAGGCGTTAATCACCCAGTCACGGTAGGCCCAGCTATCGCGAAGCTGGTCGGCCTGAAAACCGTTGCTATCGGCGTAGCGCGCCAGATCCAGCCACGGACGTGCCCAGCGCTCGCCATAACGCGG
The DNA here is from genome assembly GCA_030747505.1 of Verrucomicrobiota bacterium. Lineage (GTDB taxonomy): Bacteria > Verrucomicrobiota > Verrucomicrobiia > Limisphaerales > UBA1100 > UBA1100. The sequence goes on from JASLKQ010000012.1 coordinate 5,815, forward strand.
AGAGGTCAGCAGTTGATCGACCACGTTCCCGTAGGCCGTTGGGCTGGGATTCTTTAGGAATTTATCAACGACCTTCGGTGAAGGCGGTAGGCCAATAAGATCAAGGTAAACCCGGCGCAGTAATTTTTCAGGAGGGGCTTGAGGTGAAGGATTGAGCCCTTCTTTGTCTAGGCGCGCGAGGATAAAGTGGTCAATTGCGTTGCGTGGCCATTTGCTCTTTAGCTGGGGCAGGGCGGGACGTTTCGGTTTCGCATAAGCCCAATGCTGCGGCTCAGTTTCTGGCCAGGTTGCACCCTCATCAATCCATTGTCGAAACAGGTCAATCTGTGCGGCCGTAAGCCGTGTGCCTTTGGGGGGCATCTGTTCCTTTGGGTTGGCCGAGGAAATTTTTTGGATCAGGAGACTGGCAGCACTGTTACCAGAAACGATGGTTGCCTTACCTGAGTCGCCAGGGGTTAGTGCATCGCGTCGGTTGGTAAGTCGGAGTCCGCCCTTGCGTTTCTTTTCGCCGTGGCACTTGAAACAATGCTCGGCCAGCAACGGGCGGATTTCCTTTGTGAAATCGATTGCGCCAGCCTTAATGGTAAACAACAGGCCTATGGTGAGTGGGATAATTCGAGAACGTATCAATTTGTATCCTCTTTCATTTCGAGTCCCGAGAGATGCAACGTTTTCTGCACACCATCTAATAGCCTCTGGGTGAGGAAAGTTACAAAATTTATTAGAATAAGACAATTGTTGTATCTTTTCTATTAAGCCATAGGTCGATATATAATATTTTATACAAAACGAAAGACGGTCGTTTGGTAAATTAAATTCACCGTACCGTCTCAAATTCTGAGGTTTCTGCGTAATTTTATCAATCCTAACATCTGTGGTTTGTCTAATATTTACATCAGAGTAACAGGCTGGTAGGTAGTCGCACGTGGTTATGTTGAAACCGAAGCTATGGGGAGCTCTTAACAACAGTAAGACTCTTTTCCTGATTGCAGGTCCTTGCGTTGTTGAGAGCGAGGATCTCTGCCTAAAGGTGGCCCGTTCACTTAAAAGAATCTGTGAAGGTCTTGGGGTTACATATATATTTAAAGCCAGTTACGACAAAGCAAATCGGACCTCAGGAAAAAGCAAACGGGGTCCGGGTCTTAAGATTGGTTTGGAGATTTTATCCAGGGTGAGAGAGAAGGTGGGCGTGCCGGTTTTAACCGATGTCCATGATGAAGCGCAGGCTGTGGCTGCAGCTGAAGTGGTTGATGTGATTCAAATCCCGGCATTTCTTTGCCGACAGACAGACCTTATAGCCGCAGCAGTTGGTACCCCGGCGATTGTTAACCTTAAGAAGGGACAGTTTCTTTCGCCTCAGGAAATGAGTCAGGTTGTATTAAAGGCTGAATCGGCGGGGGGTAAGATGATGCTGCTTACTGAGCGCGGGACAACTTTCGGTTATAATAATCTGGTCTCGGATATGCGCTCGATTCCTGTCATGAAACTATCTGGTTACCCGGTCGTTTTTGATGCAACACATTCAGTCCAAATGCCTGGAGGGCAGGGGGATAAATCAGGAGGGAACGGTGAGTTTGCCCCCATATTGGCTCGAGCGGCAGTAGCGGCAGGGGTGAACGGGTTGTTTATAGAAACTCATCCGAATCCAGATGAGGCTTGGAGTGATGGGCCCAACATGATTCCCCTTCCGAAAATGAAAAAGCTCCTACAGCAATTGGTAAAAATTCATAAGGCTGCAAGGTGAGGCCGATAGCTACAACCGCACAGTTCAAGTGTGTGAAGATATTCCTCACCGATGTTGATGGAGTTCTGACAAATGCCACAGTGTTTATGAATGGCAGGAATGAATATAAACAATTTAACATTCAGGATGGGATGGGGCTTCGCCTCTTGCAGCACATAGGAATTCCGGTCGGCTGGGTGTCCAATAGGAGTTCGGCTGCCACAACGGCAAGGGCAAAAGAACTCAAGGTTGATTATTTATGGCAAAAATCAAAACCAAAGGTTGAGGCAGTAGCCTCCATTCTTAAGAAGGCAAAACTTGATTGGGATGATGCCTGTTTTATGAGTGACGATATAAATGATCTGGCCGTGTTAAGCAGGGTGGGGTTGCCGATTGCTGTGGCCAACGCGCGTCAGGAGGTAATAACTGCAGTAAAGCATATGACCAAGGCTGAAGGAGGGCAGGGAGCTGTTCGCGAGGTTTGTGATAAAATTATTGAGGCACACGGAAAATGGCCGCATGTTATTCGTGAATTGAGTCATCCTGAGGGGTATCGTGATCAATAATCACCAAATAGTTTATCTATTTCTAGTTTGCTGTATTTCAGCACAAGTGATACCTGGTCAAGGTGTGCAAAAAAGGATTAAATTCCCAGAATACGATCGTCAAAATGGAAAAATAATGTCTCTTCTTACCGGTGATAAGGCAGTGCCTCAAAAAAATGGTATAATTCTTGTGGAAGGGGCACGTTTGGAAACGTATAATTATCGTGGTGCGGAGAAGAAAGTAGACTTGATTATTGAGGCGCAAACATGTCTCTTTGAGTTACGGAGTCGGGTAGCCTCCTCCGCTGGGCCGATGAAGGCTTATCGACCAGATGGTGGTGCGATGATTGAGGGTGACGGATTTTTATGGCGGCATAAGCCGTCAGTATTGGTTATTAGCAATAATGTCAGAACGGTTATGAATCAGGGATTTTCGATCAATGAAAAATAGCCTTACCTTTATTTTGCTGCTTTTTGTTGCTGATCACTATGGCATGTCTGCTGCAGAACCAGTTCCAGCAAAGACCGTTAAAACCATAATTACGGGGGAATATTTTTCCTTCAATCCGCTCAAGCATATGGCGGTCTATACTGGTGATGTAGTGGTAATTGATCCTCAGATGGATTTATTATGCAACAAGCTTACTATACATTTTGCCGACAAGAAAAAGGATTCTGAGAAGCCGAAGGTTTCACCTGCAGTTGTTGCACCTAAAAAGCCGACAGTTGCGCCAATGGTTGGATTGGGTGGAAATATTGATAGAATTATTGCTGAGGGAGATGTAGAGATCATAAATAAAAAGGATAAAACGCGTGCTGTGGGAGGGCATGCGCTCTACACAGCAAAGACAGAAGTGATGCTTCTGACGGTTGATCCCAAGCTTTTTACCAAACAGGGAGTGTTACTGGCTAAAATGATTGAATACAACAGGGTGACCGGAGAACTGTCTGCCCGGCAAGCCGTTCTTGAAAATGAAAGCAAGCCGAAGCCGCCTGCTAAAAAACCCTCTGGTAAATGAATTTTCTCTCTACGGAGGGTTTGGTTAAGGAGTATGCCCAGCGTAGGGTGGTGGATGGCGTTTCGGTTCGTGTTAACCCCGGGGAAATAGTTGGTCTTCTGGGCCCTAATGGTGCAGGTAAAACAACCACCTTCAATATAGTAGTGGGCATAGTGTCTCCTGATGAGGGTGAGGTTTTGTTTGAGCAGAATGTAATAACCAATCTACCGATGCATGAGCGTGCTCGGACGGGGATTGGCTATTTGACTCAGGAACCGTCTGTTTTCAGGAAATTGACGGTGGAAGAGAATATTCTGGCGATATTGGAAACCTGCGATATCGACCCGAATGAACGCATGATCCGGTTAGGGAGTTTGCTTGAGGAACTGGATCTTTCCGGGTTGGCAGATAGCAAGGCTTATCAGTTGAGTGGCGGAGAGAAGCGACGATTGGAGATTACACGGGCATTAGTGACAAACCCAAGCCTTCTGCTTTTAGATGAGCCATTTGCCGGGATTGACCCGATTGCAGTGTATGAAGTGCAGAAAATTATCCGTCGCCTTAAGGAGCGCGGTTTGGGTATCTTAATCACCGACCACAACGTGCGCGAAACACTGAAGATGGTGGATCGGGCGTATCTTATACATCAGGGCCGTGTTTTACTGGAGGGTGATGCAGAAGAACTTGTTGGGGATTCGAGAGCCCGGGAAATATATCTGGGTCCAGAGTTTAATATGTAATGAAAATCCCCAAGATAACGGTTGAAGAATTTTATGTAGAGAACGCCTCCGCATTAGGTATGCGGCTTCTGGCTGGGTCCGGAGGGTTGAAACGAACCATCAAAGAGCCAACAGTTAATCGTCCCGGGTTGGCTCTGGCCGGCTTCACCAAGTACTTTGCCAATAAGCGGATTCAAGCTGTTGGTTCGGCTGAGGTAACATACCTTAAGTCTTTGCCGAAAGATGAACGTGTCGCTAGGTTTGAGAATATATGTCGTCAAAAAGTTCCTGGAGTGGTTTTTTCTCGTAGCCTAAAGCCTGAAGTCGAGTTTTTAGAGGTTTCGGAAAGAATGGGAGTTCCTGTTTTTAGGAGCCCCTTGATTACCATGAAATTTATTAACCGTGCAACATTGGCTCTGGAGGATCTTTTTGCGCCCAGGGGTCAAGAGCATGGCAGTATGGTGGATATTCTTGGAGTTGGGGTAGTGATTAAGGGGGAAAGTGGTATCGGGAAAAGTGAGTGTGTGCTAGCCCTGGTGGAACGTGGTTATAGTTTGGTCGCAGATGATATAACGAAGGTTAAGTTGATTGACGGACGGGTAATTATTGGGACCAGCTCCAGTGTTACGCGAGATCATATGGAGGTGCGGGGAATTGGGATTATTAATGTGGGCGCAATGTTTGGGGTTAAGAGTATTCGATTGGAAAAGCAGATTGACCTTGTTGTGTCATTGGTTGACTGGGATAAGGTTAAAGAAGTTGATCGATTAGGGATTGACGAACAAACTGTTGAGCTGCTTGGAGTTTCAGTTCCTCATATCACCATACCGGTTAGGCCGGGAAGGGATATGGCTCGACTGATAGAGGTAGCGGCCTTTCAGAATAAACTTAAACGCTCCGGGCATAATTCAGCTGAGGAACTGAACAGGCGGTTGGTTGAGAGTATGTCCAGAAAAGAGAATGAATAATTTCTCGTAAAATCTATCTCTTTTACCAAAGATCGGGCCTTTATATGACCAGTAGTAATGCAAGCACAATTGTTCGTGAATATTTAATCCAAAATGACATTGGCATTCATTCCCGGCCAGCAGCGGCATTTGTAAAGGTTGCAAACAAGTACAAATCTGATGTTTCCGTTGTTTATGGCGACAAATGGGCGGATGGTAAGAGTATTTTGGGGTTGTTGATTCTGGAGGTTTTGACGGGAACTTCGATTGTTGTGGAGATTACAGGCGAGGACGCAGAGGCCGCTGCAGATGCAATACAGGAACTGATTGATGATGAGGAGGGTATGTTTAACACCCCCTTGAAAAAGGGTTAGTAATGAATGTGGATTTGTCTCGGGTGGTTCGGTTGGCTCGTATTGAGCTGACTTCAGAGGAGGAGCATAGGATTTCGCCGCAGCTTGCTGCAGTGTTGCGGTATGTAGAGAAGCTGAAAGAACTGAACGTTGAGGGGGTTGAGCCTACTGCGCATGCAGTGCCTCTTGAGAACGTATTGCGCGAGGACGAATTGAGAGTTTCGCTTACCCAAGAAGAGGCACTGTCTAACGCTCCAAAAACTGTAAACGGACTTTTCGTTGTTCCCAAGATCGTAGAGTGATCATGCCGAATTCACTCACGATTCACCGCCTTATTGAAAGGCTCAACTCTGGAGATGTGACATCACGGCAGGCAACAGAGGCTTGCCTTAATCGTATTCAGTCAATAGATAGGGAATTAAATGCCTTTATTGGCTTCGATTCAGAGGAAGCCTTAACTCAGGCAGACGTTGCAGATAAGACTAGAGCTAATGGCGGTGAGGGAGCGTTATTGGGAGTGCCTATCGCAATCAAAGATGCGATTGCTGTAAAAGACCATCCACTTAATTGTGCGAGCAAAATTCTTGGAGATTTTGTTAGCCCGTATGATGCGACAGTGATCCGAAAGCTTCGCAACGCCGGTGCGATTGTTTTCGGAAGAGTAAACATGGATGAATTTGCAATGGGAAGTTCTACTGAGAACTCTTCTCACGGTCCGTCTCGGAATCCTTGGAATATAAAACATATACCTGGGGGATCGAGCGGAGGTAGCGCTGTAGCGGTTGCGGCTGATGAATGTGTGGCCTCGTTAGGCAGTGATACGGGTGGGTCAATTCGTCAGCCGGCTGCTCTGTGCGGTTGTGTGGGTTTGAAGCCCACATATGGCCGGGTTTCTCGCTACGGTTTGGTTGCTTTTGCTTCTTCGCTCGATCAAATAGGTCCTCTTACTAAGGATGTGCGCGACTCTGCGACAATGCTTCAGGTAATAGCCGGGGTCGATGATCGCGATTCCACGAGTGTTTCAGAGGCGGTTCCGGACTATTCCTCAAATCTCACAGGGGATGTGAAAGGCTTGCGAATCGGTTTGCCTAGGGAGTATCAGGTTGATGGTCTGGATTCGGAGGTGAAGGATTCGGTGAATTCAGCCGTTGAGTGCCTTGCAGAGCGCGGGGCTGAAATAATTGAAATTTCCCTTCCGCATACTGAATATGCGATTGCAACTTATTACATAATAGCAACGGCAGAGGCTTCGGCAAATTTAGCCAGGTTTGAAGGTGTTCGTTACGGGGCTCGTGTAAATGGATCTGACCCACAGGAGATGAACAGTAAAACTCGAGGTATAGGGTTTGGAGAGGAAGTTAAGCGAAGAATTATTCTGGGCACCTATGTGCTGAGTAGTGGCTATTATGATGCGTATTATTTACGTGCCCAGAAAGTGCGGACGTTGATTCGGGAGGATTATCTGAAAGCTTTTGAAGAAGTAGACCTTATTGCCAGTCCCACCACCCCAACTCCGGCCTTCAAGATTGGCGAAAAGGTGGATGACCCTCTGCAGATGTACTTATCTGATATTTTTACTATATCATGCAACCTGGCTGGATTGTGTGGCATTAGTATACCTTGTGGCTTCTCTAAACATGGGTTGCCGATCGGGCTTCAATTGCAAGGTAGACCGTTCGGTGAGCCGGATCTTTTGCGCTGCGCCCACACATATGAGCAGGCAACTGATTGGCGCAATAAAAAACCAAAATTGGATTAATGGAATACGAAGCTGTCATTGGTCTGGAAACACATGTGCAGTTGAAAACTCATACCAAGATGTGGTGTGGGTGTGCCAATGAGTACGGTTCGGAACCTAATACAAATGTGTGCCCTGTCTGCCTCGGTTTGCCAGGGGCCTTGCCTGTACCTAACGCAGAAGCATTGCGTAAAACAGCACTAACCGGGTTTTTGTTGAACTGCGATGTGCCTAGTTATGCGAAGTGGGACAGGAAGAACTATTTTTATCCGGATAATCCGAAAAATTATCAGCTTACCCAGTTGGATTTTCCTTCTACTGTTTCAGGTTGTGTGGAGTTTGAATTTGGAGGAGGGGTTGGAAAGGTTCGGGTCAATCGTGCTCATTTGGAAGAAGACGTTGGCAAAAGCTTCCATTTTTCTGATTTTAGTGGTGTTGATTTTAATCGTGCAGGGGTTCCTCTTTTGGAGATTGTGACCGAGCCTGATATCTCAAGTCCAGACATGGCATACGAGTATTTGAATGCGTTAAAGAGCATACTTGAATACGGGGGAGTTAGTGATTGTGACATGGAAAAAGGTCAGGTTCGGTGTGATGTGAATATTAGTGTGAGGCAAAAAGGGGATACTGAGTTGGGGGAAAAAGTTGAAATAAAGAACATGAACTCTTTCAGTGGGGTTAGACGGGCAGCTAGATATGAGATAAGCAGACAGATGGAGGTGATTGAAAGCGGAGGAGAGCTCGTCCAGGAAACCCGTCGTTGGGATGATGATGCAGGAATTACCGATGGTATGCGGACAAAGGAAGATGCTCATGATTACCGATATTTCCCTGATCCTGACCTTATGCCGCACCGGCCTTCAGAGGAATGGCTTGCGGCTGTTCGTGAGGAAGTCGTGGAGCTTCCGCTTGCCCGCAAACGTCGGTTTATGACGAGTTTTCAACTGCCTGAAAGTGGTGCTGAAGTCCTTGTCGCTGATGCCCGATTGGGCGATTACTTCGAGGAAGTTTCCGGTGAGGGCAAGAACCCAAAACTTGTGGCGAATTGGGTGATCAATAATCTCCGAGCCAAGCTAGTGGAAACAGGGATATCAATTGCAGACTTAAAGTTTTCCTCAACGGCTATTCCGGAGTTGGTTGGGCTTGTGGAAGAGGGTCAGATCAGCAGCAGTATTGCGCAGGAAATATTTGCAGATATGTTTGAGACAGGAAAGGATCCCAAGGTAATTGTCGAAGAGAAGGGGCTTTCGCAGATGAGTGATTCTGGTGATTTGGAAGCCTTTTGCCGTGATGCGATTGAGGCTAATCCGGGACCGGTTGATGATTTTCGTAAAGGGAAGGAGACCGCTCTAAATTTTCTCAAAGGGCAGGTGATGAAGGCAAGCCGTGGCAAGGCTAACCCGCAAGTGGTTGGTGATTTGTTGGTAAAAATTCTGAACGGTTAATGCTGCCGCAATTTCAATCCATACACTTTATCGGTATTTGCGGCACAGCGATGGCTTCTGTGGCAGCAGTCCTCAAGGAACAGGGTGTTCGTGTTACAGGGTCGGATGAAAATGTTTATCCGCCAATGTCTACATTTCTGAACGAATGCGGAGTAGAGGTGTTTGCGGGTTATCATGAGAGAAATATCGATTATGGGCCTGAAATGGTGGTGGTTGGTAATGCTATAAGCCGAGGGAATCCGGAAGCTGAGGCTGTCTTGGAGAGGAAACTCAGTTATTGTTCGTTGCCGGAGCTTCTCAAGACCGTCTTTATCAAAGGTAAGCGTTCTATAGTAATAACAGGCACGCATGGCAAGACAACGACAGCTTCATTACTCACATGGGTTTTTGAGAGCAATGGTTTTAATCCTGGTTATCTAATAGGGGGGATTCCTGATAACTTCTCTCAAGGAGCACGCTTTACCCGAAGCGAATGGTTTATTACTGAAGGAGATGAATATGATACGGCATTCTTTGATAAGCGCAGCAAATTTGTCCATTACCTGCCTGAAATAGTTCTGATTAACAATCTCGAGTTTGATCACGCAGATATATTCGCTGATCTGGGCCAGATACAAACCTCTTTCAGTCGGTTGGTGAATTTGGTTCCCCGCAATGGGTTGTTGGTTGTTAATGAAGATGATGAAAATATTCTACCGCTTCTGAAAACAACTCATTGTCCGGTTAAACGTTTTGGCATCAGGTGTGCAGAGTCAGTAGAGTTTACGACTCAAGGAGCTTGTTTCAATTTCGATGGTTTCCGGTTTCATCTTCCTTTATTCGGAGAGTTAAATGTTCGTAATGCTCTTGGTGTGATTGTCGTTGGACGACATTGTGGTTTGTCAAATCAGCAGATTCAGTCGGGGTTTGATACATTTAAGGGGATTAGGCGACGCATGGAGGTGCGCGGCGAGTTTCAAGGTGTTACCGTGGTTGATGATTTTGCACACCATCCAACAGCAATTCGAGAAACATTAAAAGCAGCGAGAGTGCGGTTTCCTGGTCGGCGCCTCTGGGCGATTTTTGAGCCTAGAAGCAACACAACCCGCCGAAATATTTTTCAGGAACAGCTGGCTGATGCATTTTTTGAAGCAGATTTAATCATTCTTTCAGAGGTCGCTCGACTGGATCAGTTGCCGAAATCCGAGCGCCTTGAGCCTGAAGCGCTTATAAATAAATTAAAACACTCAGGCAAAAAGGCCGCTTACGTGAAGGGTGCTGAAGCGATAGTTGAACACCTGAAAGCTAGAGTGAGGCCTGGTGATGTCGTTTGTGTGTTGAGTAATGGAGGGTTTGATAACATTCATGAACGGTTACTCGAAATGCTCAAGGATTGACGTCTTCGGTCTTTATTTTTGCTGCTGCGGCCTTACGAAGTTGATCTAACAGGGGTTTATGGTTTTCTCCGCTCATCCTGTCTAAATTTCGAGAAACATTATTCCATTGGTTTGCCTTATAATGTGCGATTGCTGTTTGTAGATATGCCCAGTCGCGTTCGTCTTGGGTGGAGGCAATTCTCAGGGCTATTGACCAAGCCTTTAGAGTTTCCTGATACCTAAAAGGACTTAGGTCGAGATAAGCTTCAGCACGATCAGCTGCAAATTCAAAGTTATCTGGTTTCAGTTTCAAGGCTAAATCATATTCGTTTATTGCTTTTCGGATAACCTGATTGGAGCGCATCTGATAAAATTTAGTGGCCGGAACTGTAAAAGAACACAGCAGTGTTGCGTAGTTATGATGATATAGAGGCTGCCTTGGGGCTAGGGTGACCGCTTTACTCATAGCCTTAAAGGCTTGTTCAATCCCGTCAGTATTTTTGGTTTCTAAAGCGATAGTGCCGAGGTGTATGGCTAAGTTGTTTAAAGCGGCAGCATTTTTGGGTTCTTCACTCAAGGCTTGCTTCCATTGTTCGGTTGCCCCTTGGCGGTTGTCGATATTGGTAAGGAAACTGGCATACGCGATCCGAGCTTTGGCATGCTCTGGATGTTGCTTGAGAAACCTTAAGTACTGCTTCCTTATGATTTCCAGTCGGTTATGGATTCGAAGTGCCAGCGTGTGCCGTTCTGTTTCGTTGTTACGTATTCTATCAAGGTCCTCATGGATCCATCTCGCAATCTGAGTCATGGCTTTATTGTCTGCCTGAAGTATTTTGTTCAGCTGTGAGTCGGGTGATGCACTGTAGCCCAAGCACAGAATGCCAGCATAAAGAATGATGATGTGCGGCAGGTGATACACTGAGCTCAACGTATACTTATCAATGTGCTGGTAATACAACTCTTATTTAAGATATGTACACGCATGCCGCTCGAAGATCATATTGGGGATATTTGCAGAAAAGCGCGTTTGCAGACAAAAACCGAATTATCGGACGCAGCATGTGCAGCAGGACTGGATGTTGTGGAGTTGAAAAAATGGGAAACCGATGGAGTTGCTGATCTACCCGTTAACATAGAGGCTCTTTCATTGTTGCTGGGACTTGATCCATTAAAGGCGGTTGCTGTTGCTCAAGGGTGGGAGCCTCAGCAATTAGATTTATCGCAATGGCAGAATCTTTCGATGCTTACAACTAACGAAGGGTTTGATGTTAATAGTTTTGTAGCATGGGATCCTGATAGTAGAGAGGCTGCGATATTCGACACTGGTTGGCTTGCTGAAAGCATTTTTGCTTTAGCAGATAGTGAAGGGTTAAATATGCAGCATTTGTTTATTACTCATATGCACGGAGATCATGTGGCTGCACTGAGCCAAATCAGGAAGCGATGGCCAGAGATAATGGTTTATTCCAATAATGATGCAGCTCCGGAGAAGAACCGGGTTCAGGAAGGTGAGCCAGTTCAATTGGGCCGTATGGAGGTGAGGGCTCGGTTCACCCCGGGCCACGCAGTCGATGGGGTGACATATGTGGTTGATTTATGGGAAGGGAATACTCCACCCGTAGCAATGGTCGGAGATGCGATCTTTGCTGGATCAATGGGGAAGGATTATTCTACGCCAGAACTGGCTCAGTCAAAAGTTAAGGAGCAGATATTCTCTTTGCCTGAGGATGCTCTCATTTGCCCGGGCCACGGGCCGGTTACTACGGTAAGTCAGGAATTGAATCACAACCCGTTTTTCTGATTCAAACCTCACGGGAATAACATTGACCGTGAAAGAGGTCATTGATAACTTGCGCGGCCCTTAACTCTGGACCATGCGGCATACCATTTCAGTCCTTGTAGAAAACACCTTTGGCGTTCTTACGCGGGTGGCAGGTATGTTCAGTGGTCGTGGTTATAATATCGATTCACTTAACGTGGCACCTACGCATGATCCGGAAAAATCACGCATGACCATTGTTACTCGAGGTGATGACGCTACGGTTGAGCAGATTGTAAGGCAACTCTATAAGCTGGTTAATGTTTTGGAGATCACTGACTTCCGGGAGCATGAATATATCGATCGTGAATTGGTTTTAGTAAAGGTAAAAGCCAACGCCAAGAATCGCTCTGAAGTTATGCAGATTACCGACATTTTTCGTGCTAAAATAGTGGACGTTCAATCCAAGACTATGACTATTGAGGTTACGGGTAATGAAACCAAGGTTAATAAATTTATCGGTCTAATGGACAACTTTGGAATTATTGAACTTACGCGTACTGGGAAGGTGGCTTTGGAGCGAACATAATTTCCAAGAGATTTTTATAAACAATGGCAGCAAAAGTATATACAGATAAAGACGCAAACCTTCGCGATCTCAAGGGGAAAACCTTGGCGGTTCTGGGGTTCGGCAGTCAGGGACATGCTCATGCTCTCAACCTGAAGGAAAGTGGGCTTAAGGTAATTATAGGCTTATACAGGGGAAGCAAGTCACGCAGGGTAGCCAAACAGAAAGGTTTTGAGGTATACGATACTGATGAAGCGGTGCGGCGTGCCGATGTGATAATGGTCGCTTTGCCAGACACAAAGCAGGCCAAGTGTTATAAGGAAGACATCGAGCCAAATTTAGTCAATGGCAAGGCATTGCTGTTTTCACATGGTTTTGCCGTCCATTTTAAGACGGTTGTGCCTCCGAAGAATGTAGATGTAATAATGGTTGCGCCCAAAGGGCCCGGGCATATCGTCCGGCGCCAGTTCCTGGAAGGGAAAGGAGTGCCATCACTTATTGCAGTTTATCAGAACCCGACTAAGAAGGCTAAGAAGATTGCCTTGGCGTGGGCTAAAGGGATTGGAGGGGCTCGTGCTGGGGTTATTCAGACCACCTTTAAGGAAGAAACCGAAACGGATTTATTCGGTGAACAGACGGTTCTATGCGGAGGGGCTAGTGCCTTGATTCAAACGGGCTACGAGGTTTTGGTAGAGGCTGGCTATCAGCCTGAGATGGCCTATTTCGAATGTCTACATGAACTGAAATTAATAGTGGATTTAATGAATGAGTCGGGTATCAGCGGCATGCGTTTTTCGATTTCCGAAACGGCTAAGTGGGGCGATGTGAGTGTTGGGCCGAGGATTATTGATGGTACTGTTAAGAAACGCATGAAGACTGCCCTCCGGGAGATTCAAAACGGTAAATTTGCCAAGGGTTGGGTGAAGGAATATGAGACTGGCTACAAGCGGTATAACAAGCTTTTAAAAGCTGGTGAAAAACATAATATTGAAAAAGTGGGCGAACGCCTGCGTGGAATGATGCCATGGATGAAAAAACGCCGTGTTAAAGGGGCTCAGGCGGCCTATTAAGGTTGGTAACTTTTTGGATGAAATTGCGTCTAAACGGGCGTGAACATGGGTCCAGTGCAGAGAAAACGCTCGCAAATTGGGAGTTTATTGCGTAGGTTGGACGAGATGAATGGGGGGGCGTTCATATTCAAATTAGCTCTTTTGGGGCTTATTCCATTTGTTTTCTTATATGCTGATGATGGGAAGTCGGCAGCAGAGGGTTCTGATTCAGTAGAGGGAGTGGTTGACCTTAACGGGACGGTTGCTTCGGTTGATGGTAACGGGACGGTTGCTTCGGTTGATGGTAATGGGACGGTTGCTTCGGTTGATGGTAATGGGACGGTTGCGGCAAATGTTCCAATGGAGAAGGAGATACCAGCTACTCTTGGGCCGTTCTCGGTTATTCCTCGTAAAGATCCATTCCGTTTGATTAAGCCTGAGCCGCCACCGTCACCGAAGCCCGAAATTGTTATCCCGCCATCAACCAAGGGAGTCCCAACACTCGTAGGCATATCGACACTAGGTGGGGTAAATCGTGCTCTGTTGCGTGTGAGCCCCACGAGGGGGGCCGCAGTACATGAATTTTTTGAGGAAGGAGTTGGATCGCAGGCCTATGGCTGGATAAAGGTAGTTAAAATTGACCTTGAAAAGGGTCAAGCAGTGGTGGAGACCGATGATGGAACATATGATTTGGAGTTAGATAAGGATTCTTCTGTCACATCTGGTGGAGACAGCAACGCAACTTCTACCCTTAGGCCTACCGGCAAGTATTATACTTTTTTGCAGCAGCCAGAGAAGGAGCCATCAAAAAGGTACCAGATCAGGAAGAGTCCGGTCAGAGGAGCCACAGGCGACGGAAGGACTGCGTGGATCAGGCAAGTGCAGGAGGCGTTGAACGACCAACTAAAATCCGAGAGGAAATTACAGGTGGACGGCGATTTGGGCAGCAATACGACAAACGCGCTGAAGAAATTCCAACAACTGAAAAAATTGCCGGTTACTGGCAAGCCGGATGAAGCTACTTTGAAAGCGTTAGGTGTTTCGAACTACAAAGGAAGCCCTGCTTCAGGCAGGGGTCTAAAGCCGGCACCCAAACGAAATTATCTTGAATTTCTAAAACCTTTCGGGGCGAATATGTACGAGGAGCCGGCGTTTGATTTGCGGATGCAGCAATTCATCACTGATCCGGCTCAGCTCTCAATACAGCGCGAAATTATACGTGGACAGTATTCTCACGAAGTGCCCACTGATTTGCCGGCTGAAGAGAGATAGGCTTCAAACGGTTGAGCAGGGGGCCATAATAGCGTCACGCATGCCGTGGATGATTTTCTTATCCGCAGGGCAAATAGTGGCCAGCACCCCTCCAAGGTGTATTTCATTTTCTTCATGTGTAAAATAATACGGGCAGAGGCGGACGCGACCGTTCATGGTTGAAATGGACTCAGTTTCAAAGTTAAACCAGTCGTGCTCAATGACACGGGGTTTCTTGTAACGTTGGAGAATCCAGGGCGAAGTATTAAATTCGGAGATTGCGGTATCGACCGATTCAGCCCATTCAGTTTGAGGCAGGTCTGTTCCAAGGCGAACACTACGTGAACCCCAGGCCCGTTCATTAAAGCCCGAAAGTTTCAGAATGAGTTTGCGTTCCTTCTGTGAAAGTTTAGATAATTGATTCCAATTGGTTAGGTTTAGTCTGGGAATTGCTGCGTGTGGAGGGATGGGCGAAGGGTCTATTATCCATGTCTCCGGGATTACCTTTTCGAGTTGCTTGGTATACTTCGCACCCAGTTCCTGCCGCCAGAACTCTTTCAGATTTTGGTTCCAAAAAAGGGCGAAAAGCATTTTTTCTTCGAGGTGTGATTTCGGTGGTGCAGTGATCTGGATTTGGCCTTTTTGAGCTGAGGTAAAAAGAAGGTCGCTGGCTTCAATATTAGGCAGGTCGAATAATTCGAAGAATCTATAAACTGAATCGCCCTCATTAAAATTAGTGAACGTCGAATCACAAACTGAAAAACGGTCGTCGAGTTGTTCTGAGAGCCACTCCATTTCAGGTCGGTAAGTCCCCGATTCTTCTGAAACCATGATGTGAACAGAATTAGTGAGGCTAAAAATCCCACTAAACCCATTGAGCATTCCCGTGCGCCCGCCAATAACATCTCCATAGGCGTCATTTAACCAACCGGTAAGACCTATTCCTCCTGGGACACTGTCAAGTTCAGTGATGTGCCAACCTTCTTGGGTGAGAAGAATGTCCGGGCGTATGACTCTGGGCAACTGGTTCTTAAAGGCTTGGTCGCGTTGAAGCTCGATGACGGATTGAGGTTTACCTCGTTCCAGCCATTCAGCGATCCACTCTGGTTGTTTTTTCCGGACGCTTTGCCTGTAAAGCAAGTCGGCAGCTTGGTAAAATTTATTGAGAATTCGACCAAGTATCTCGAGTTCTTTGGTGAGTTTAGAATCGAGGGGGAAGGGTTTGGGGGCAATGCGCCACTGATGACCGCCAAAGAGTCCCCCTTCAGGGAGTCGGGCAAGTATCTGATGGGCTTTTGCCGCTACGTCCATTATGAGCGCGTAAGTCCATCACCTTCACCGAGCCATTTATAAGTAGTCAGCTCATCCAGCCCCATGGGGCCACGGGCACCAATCTTATCTGTGCTTATCCCAATCTCTGCGCCCATCCCGAATTCACCACCATCAGAAAAACGTGTGGAGGCATTCCAGAAAACAATCGACGAGTCAGCTTCTCGTTGGAAGCGTCGGGCGGCAGTTTCGTCCTCGGTGACGATACATTCAGTATGCCCGGATCCGTGGGTGTTAATATGATCTAGTGCTTCATCCATCCCTTTTACTATACGCACAGAGCATATAAGGTCTAAATATTCCGAATCCCAATCCTCCGTTGTCGCAATTTTAGCTTCATCTCCGATTATTGAGCATGCGGTTTCACAGCATCGCAGTTCGACTCCTTTTGCAAGTAGTGCATCTGCGACTCGTGGAAGGATTGTGTTGGCGCAGGACTTGTCGATGAGTAGCGTTTCCATCGCGTTACAGACTCCTGCCCGGTGGGTTTTTGAGTTTACAGTTATTTCAACGGCCCTGTCGATGTCGGCTGCTCGGTCGATATAAACACTGCAGATGCCCTTGTAATGTTTAATTACCGGCACACGGGAACATTCTGCTACTGCGCGAATAAGCCCTTCGCCGCCGCGAGGAATGCAGAGATCAACAAGTTCGATCAGTGAGAGAAGTTCAGGCAGTGCGTTTCTGTCCGGTGTTTGGACTATTTGAATACAATGCTCGGGAAATTTATCGCTGCATTTCATTCCAGCGTCTACCATCAATTTGCTAATAATTTGGTTTGAATGGGATGCTTCTTTGCCTCCGCGGAGAATAATTGCATTACCTGACTTAAAACAGAGTCCTGCTGAATCAGCCGTTACATTTGGACGGGATTCATAAATCATTACTATTACCCCAATTGGGCACGATACTTTTTTGAGTCTTAATCCGCTGGGGCGCTTTCGTTCGTTGAGAATCTTTCCGGTCGGGTCTTCAAGTTCTGCTATATCGCGCAGGCCCTGTGCCATGCCTGTAATCCGGTTTTGGTCGAGCATCAATCGGTCGAGCATTGACCGGGATAAATTCATTGATTGGCCGATTTTAATATCCTCTGAATTTGCCTCACAGATAATGCCTGAGTTTGCCTCAATTGATTCGGCCATGGCTTTGAGACAGTCGTTTTTCTCGGCTGCATTCAGGCGATTCATTTGCCGGGATGCTTTTTTTGCATGCAGCCCTAATGCAGTCATTTCCTCATTTAAATTCATCGAGGTGGAAAGTTTACTTTATCTGTTGAAATAGAAAAAGTTAGTTTTCGCTGATATAAACCAGAGTTCCTGTTGGTGTTATTTCGAAAAGTGGCAAAAGATCTGATGCTGCAAGATGAATGCATCCCTGTGAATTGGGTTTGCCCAGTGATGATTCGTCGCCCACTCCATGAATGTATATATACCGTTCTTTACTATCTACCGAATCGCCGAGGTTAATACCCGGCTCTAGGCCTTCAAGCCAAAGAATACGGTCTGTTATCAAGGCCGCTGGGTCTCCTTTTCCTTCTCGGCGTATAGCTTTGCGCCCTTTGAATACGGTGCCTATGGGTTCACCTGCCCCGAATTTATCGTGTATTTTATGCAGACCGAGAGGGGTCTGGAATGAACCTTTTTTTTGACCGATGCCATTAATGGATGTGGACACAGTGAAGGTTTTTACATTTTGTTCGTAATAATGAGTGAGTTGTTGCAGTGCTATACTAATGAAGAGGCAGTGGTTTGAGGGAGGGATGAGCTGGCGCTCGCATGCTTCGGTAAATACATGTGGTAATTTCATTGAGCCAGAGTTGTGCCGCCTAACAGTTTTTGTTGTCTGTTGCTGGATGGGAACCTGATGGCATGTCTATCTAAAGTCACCTGCGCCTACCTATTGTCCCGCTGTAGATTGGGCAGGATTAATCTTGCTACGGGGTATCTGTAAAAGGGTGCGGTTGCCTTCAATGCCCACATGGAGTCCATCCTTCCGCCACTCAACTTTGGTCCATTTCCTTGCCGCCTCTTTGGCAGTCCTGACCACGTCGATCTCTCCAATCGGACCCGGCATGTAAAATGATGGCTGATTACGGCCGTGGTATACTCGTAACCTAACCGATTTCCCCTCCATATGGGGTTCCAAGTATACATGTGCTCCAAGGGGAGGATCGTCAAACACGCCATCGCTCCATTTGAGGGTGATGCTATTTTCCAGAGTAACCATCTTCTTTCGTTCGGTGAGGACAGCGCCGGTTCCATAGCCAATCACCAGGCATGCCAATCCAACGAGCACAAATTCTGGGAAATTTTTTGGCAGCGCCATTACGGTAAATTTTTTATTAGAATTTTTGGGTTTCGACTTTGAGATTTGTATAGCTCGCGTCGAGCTGGGGGCAGGTCATCACTTGTGCCTTCCTTAAAGTCGAATTTGTTTTCAAAATAAGCAAAAGATTGGGTTGAAAGTGTGACCAGTTTTGTGAGGCCCTGTTCCTGAGCATGCTTCTCGGCGAACTCAACAAGCTTCTGGCCGATTCCTTGGTTGGTGTGTGATGTTTTTACATAAAGGTGCGCAAGTTCGGCTGTTTCTTGATCGGAAAATTGATGAAGCGCCACGCAACCTATTGGGTTATCATCAATTTCATACAGAAAATAGTCATCCAGATGGCTTTCGATTAGCGCTTCAGTGCGCACCACCAGTCGGTTTTGCGTCATAGCCTCATGAGTCAGGCGTATAATGTTGGCGACGTCGGTTTTTTTTGCTGGTCGGATTTGCCTGTATTCGTTTGCGTAAACAAGGGTGCCTATTCCTTCATTGGAAAAAACTTCAGCCAGTAGGCCCTCGGTTACAAGGCCGTTTATCAAGTGTGCCCTGGGAACACCGTTCTCACAGGCCTCTGCTGCATGTTGTGCCTTTGATCTTTGGTTTGATGGAATTTTGTCGGGATGATTCGTTAACAGGTAAATTAATTCGGTGGACAGTATTTGCCTTATGATTTTTCCCTCATTTTGGAGTCCGTCCTCTGTGGAAATGAAAATAAGTTTGGTTGCCTGCAATGATTCGGCGGTGAAGTGTGCCACAGAATCACTATTGAGATGGAAAGTGTTGCCTTCACCATCAAACCCGAGAGGGGGAATCACGGGTGTTATGCCTTGAGAAAGAAGTGTTTGGAGTAGTTCGGTGTCAATTCGTTCAACTTGGCCTGTGTTTTGATGGTCAATACCATTGAGTATGCCTAAGGGTTGCGCGGTTACGGCGTTGGCGTTCGCGGCACGTAAATCATTTTTGGTGAAACCCTCAAGGATTTCGTGGGTAAGGCCGTTTGCTGCAGCAAGAACGAGCTTAAGTGTGGTGTCATCAGTGATTCCGTTTCCATCGAGATTACTTGGCTTAAGTGATTGCTCATCAGCTAATTCTGCTATCTGTTCGGCAGCGCCGTGCACAAGGACAACTCTAATATTCAATGAATTGAGAACGGCAATGTCCAGCAGTAGGTTTGCAAAATTTGCGTGAGACACAACTGCGCCATCCGCAGCAATAACGAATGTTTTTCCTCGAAAACGCGGTATATACTGCAATATTCCCCTGAGGTCGGTTGGCTTCATTTTTGGTTCCATGCAGGCTGTATTATGAGTTAAGGCTGCTTGGTAGACGCAAGTTTCGAATTGCCTCAAGGCAACGCATGTTTTCATCTGGAGTGCCTATGGAAACCCGGATCCATTCAGGAAGACCATAACCCATCATGGGTCTGGCTATAATGCCTTCTTTCTGCAGCTGTTCAAATATGGCGTCTCCATCACCTACTTTAACTAGGATGAAGTTGGCGTGAGACGGGACTGTTTCCAGACCTAGTTTTGTGAGTTGCTCGGTGAAGAATTCAATTCCCAAAATGTTGTTCTGGCGGGTTGATTCCAAGTGGTCTTCGTCATTGAGTGCAGCTAATGCAGCAGATTGAGCCATAATATTGAGGTTGAAAGGTTGTCTTACCTTGTCTAAGGAATCAATCAATTCGGAGTGGCCAATACCGTAACCAATTCTCAAGCCTGCCAGCCCATAAATTTTTGAAAAGGTCCTCATCAGCAGCAGGTTGGGGTGCTGATCAATCATCGGAAGGAGATCTGCTGGATCATCTAGGAATTCGAAGTAGGCCTCATCTATAACGATTAATAGGTGGTCAGGTGCCTGGGTGATCAGATCTACGATTTCATTTTTTCCTGCGAGGGTTCCGGTTGGGTTATTGGGGTTTGCTACAAATAGTATTCTTGTCTCATTTGTAATGGCTTTCCTCATTAGTGTTAGATCGTGGGCGTAATTCTTTGCAGGAACCGTAATGCAGTCAGCTCCAGCAAGGTGGGCGACAAGGGGGTAGATTGCGAAACAATATTCGGAAACGACAATGTTTTTGCCGGGGCCCAGCAAGGCGTGTGCGACGAATTCGATTATCTCATTGGAACCATTGCCAAAGATGAGTTGATCTTGGGGTACGTTAAGTTTTTGTGCTAATGATTTGCGGAGATAGTAAGCACTTCCATCAGGGTATAGGTGTGCCTGTGTGGCTGTTTTTTTCATTGCCTCAACAGCCTGGGGAGAGGGCCCCAATGGGTTTTCATTAGAGGCGAGTTTTATCAGGCTTCCAAGCGGCAGTCCGAGCTCGCGAGCAACCTCTTCCAATGGGCGTCCCGGTTGGTATGCCGGCAGAGTAGCCAATTGCTGATTGAGCCGCATCACCCCATCCAGTTGGTACGACTGCTTTTCCCGACTTCGGTAATTTCGCCGGTGGAGTTCTTGGCAATGTATATTGTGACACTAGTCACTGCGAGAAAGGTCCCCAGCATGATTGTGGCGATAAACCAACTTGGAAAAGCTCCGACAGAAAGGGCAGAGTACAGGGAACCAAGTGAATTAATTTCCTGTCCGGCGGGCGGATGGATAAAAATCTTCGTAATCCAGGCGGTGAGGATAATGGTTGTGATAAATGCATAGTTGCGTTGGAGGCGCCGGCCAATGGATTCAAACATGCTTATTTTAAACGCCGGCACCAATAAATCCTCAGCGACAAGTTTGCGCCAGTTGCCTTCCAGCTTGGGTTTCTCACGAAGGATAACGGGGGTAATAAAATGGGCCTCAAGCATTCGTACGCGCGCACGGAATGCATCATAAAAACGGTATCGTCTAGCTTCAATCCAAAGCATCATCAGTACGATGGCCAGATTAAAGAAAAATATCAGGTGAGGAACTGTTTCAAAGGAAAAGGCGACTGTGAAAATCGTTCCTGTCGTGGTGATTCCCCAAGTGGTGGTTGTGTCCAGTCGCTGTCGCCAAACCATAATTCGGCCGATCTCACCACGATAGAAGTGGGACATTGCGGTGATGTAGCCCTGATCAGAGGAGGATTCATCGTGTAGAGCCTCCAAAAAATCATTTTCTTCACCGAAATCAGGCATTTTCGAAGTTTAGCAGAAATTTCACCTAACGACCAGCCTCGATCTCTGAAGCGATATTTCGAGCTAGTTTAATCAGTTCTAGATCGTGCTGCAGATCACCGAATTTGAACGCCGGGAGTCCGCTTTGTTCTTGACCTGTTAATTCGCCTGGCCCGCGCAACTGCAGGTCGGCTTCAGCAATTTTGAATCCGTCTTGGGTTCCTTCAAGGATTTTGAGTCGGGTTTTTGCTTCCTCTGATTTATCGGAGGTTAATAAAATACAATGACTATTCTGAGTCCCGCGTCCGATACGTCCGCGCAACTGGTGGAGTTGGGCTAGTCCGAATTGGTCAGCGTTCTCGATAACCATTAGCGTGGCGTTGGGGGCGTCAACACCCACTTCAATAACGGTGGTAGAAAGGAGTACGTGAATCCGGTTTTCATGAAAGCGGTTCATGACCTTTTCCTTATCTTCGGGTTTCATTTGCCCATGTATTACCCCGACTTCAAAGGGTTGCAGCTCCTTGGTGAGTTTTTTTGCCTCAGTGCTCACAGCCTTTATCCCTGCAGTTGTATCCTCGTTGTCAACTCTGGGAAAAACAACGTAGGCTTGGTGCCCGTCAGAAATCTGTTCGCGCATAAAGGAAAGAATTTTGGGCCAACTCTGGGGAGGTCTGATAAAAGTACGGATTGCACCTCGGCCTGATGGCATTTCCCTGATTACTGAGCAGTCTAGATCCCCGTAAAGAGTCAGTCCGAGGGTGCGCGGGATCGGTGTTGCAGTCATTACAAGAAGGTGAGGGAATTGACCTTTCTGTAATAGTTGATCCCGTTGCTTTACGCCAAATTTGTGCTGTTCATCAATAACGACCAGCCCAATTTTTCCCATGGAAAATGAATCTTGGAATAATGCATGGGTGCCAATGGCAACAGTTGGCTCTCGTGAGGAAAACAGAGGTGCTTCGGTTTCCTTGTGCGAACCGGTGTGGAGACGAATCCGGATGGGCAGATAGGAAAGCCATTGGGTGAAATTACGATAATGTTGTTCAGCAAGGATTTCAGTTGGAGCCATGATTAGGGCGTTAAAGCCGCTTTCCAGCACCCTGAGAACCGCCAAGGCTGCTACAATGGTTTTGCCTGATCCGACGTCGCCCTGCAGGAGTCGCCGCATGGGTTGTTTTCCATTGAGGTCTCCGTCTATCTCCATTGAAACAGTCTGTTGCGAGTCAGTGAGTTGAAATCCAAGTTGTTTTAGGAACGGGGCTGTGAAAGAGCCATTCCCAGGGCAGGGGAGGGCTTCCGCCTTGGATTGGAGATTGTTTCGACGTCGCCGCAGTTCCCTCTGTAGACAAACGAATTCATCCAGAGCTAGTCGGTGCCTGGCTGGATCCATCTGCTGGGGGTCATCTGGAAAATGAAGAGATTTTATGGCATCGCGACGGCTTGGTAGTCCGGCGGCTGAATAGTTGGGTTCAGAGATCAGGCTTAGAGATGAGGGGACAAGTTTATGCAGGAACTGCCTTAGCCATCTTTGCGATAGGCCTTCGGTGAGCGGATACACGGGTACAATTCGGTTAACATGAATATTGGAATCATCGTCATTTTTAATAGCCTCGGTTTCTGGATGATCAATTGCCGCAGTCTTTCCTTTGGATAGTTTTCCAAAAATCAACACCTCGTCACCGACTTTGAAATAGCGCGAAATATAAGAAATATTCCACCAGCGGCAGGAGAGGCTTCCAGAATTATCTTCCAGTATGAATTCAAAAAGCCTTCTGCCTCCTCTCAGCCGTTTAGTGCCGCAAGCAATAATTACGCCACGGGCCAGGGCTGGATCTTCAGAGGATAGTTCGCTGATAGGTCGTATGTTCCTGCGGTCTTCGTAACGGCGAGGTTTTAGAAGAAGCAGATCTTCCAGGGTGAAGCATTTGAGGCGTGCCAGTTGACTGGAGCGCTCAGCATTTATGCCTGATAAGTCAGGAATACTTTGCTCTAACGGGTCTTTTGTGGCGATCTCTACGGGCACTTGGTTTTTATAAACGAGTGCAAAAGCGCGCCCAAGATGAACTTTTGCACTTTGCTCGAGTCTTCTTTGTCTTCACTCTGTGCTCCGTGGCACACACGTCGGATACAGTGGAAGGTTTATGGCGGGATTATGCTGCTATATTTCGTGATTTTGACGATCTGACGTTGGCACGATGGCTGGCCCAGACCTTGAGCCAGTTGCACGGGCGTCTCTGGCGGATGTCTCATCCATTGGTAGCTTCCTATCATTTGGCAGCCATGGTTGGTCACGATCGCCAGATATGGCATCAGCGATTAATTGGTTCGCCTCCGGATTATCCTATGACGAATTGCTGTCGAGCTCCGCTTCTGCCAATGGTAACCCGTGAGGTTCTCGAATGCGGTTTGATTTGTGTTCATTGCAATGGAAGTGCAGTGGATTCGAATGATATTCCTGATAAAGGTTTGGCAGAGAATTTGTCAGGTTGGGCTGAAGAATATGCAGCTATTCATGGAGTGGCTCATTGGGATGAGGAACGGAAGCTGAATCATAGTAATTATGAGCAGGCCTTTGAGGATGCTGCACAGAAAAGCGAACAGATGTTATCGAAGCTTGGCTCGGAAATGGCGCCTCCCTTGTTGGAGTTTTTCCCTGCGGTGATTTGGGATGATCAGGATGAATGCCTGCAGGTTAGACCGGAGGATATTGTATTGTGAGTGAGCCTGTCGAATTAGAGGCTGAAGCAAGATCTCCCTGGCCAAGGCGGTTGGCAGTAGGATGTGTTTCTATGGTGGTTCTGCTTTTGGTGGGGATGTTTGTTTTTGACCTGATTGTGAGAAAGATGGTTGCTGATCGTATAGAAAAGGAATTGGCTCAAAATGGCTGGCAGGCGCAACTGGATGGGTTTGATTATTCCTTGTGGAATAAGGAGGTGGAAATATATGGCTTTTCAGGGGTTTCTATGGATGAGGAACAGCATAAACAATTTGGGGAGGTTCGGCTTAACAATGCACGGGTCAAGTTCAATGCCGATAAAGAGAATATTTTGAATGAACTGATAATTACTGAGGCTCAGGCAAAATTTGGCAAACTGGACAAGCTGGAGATTGTTCCGGGAAAGAAATTTTCAGCTAAGGATCTAATCATAAATAACCCTGAAGAATTTGGCGGGGGTCCGCTTATTGAAATTAATGAGCTCAAAGTTGTTTTTGGAGGCATTACAAAGGAGGGCAGGCAACGTTATAAGAAAGTGGAGATTCAGATTGGGAGAATCAATCTGGTGAAAAACATGAAGGGAAAATGGCTTACCGATGGGGCTTCTCAATTCCAAATGAAACTCAGAAATATGGAATCACAGAAAGGAGAAGGGGAAATACCTGAGGTTGACAGTCTCTCTGTTAATATAGGAGAGGTTGCTTTACTGGATTTAAGCCAAAAAGGGACTGCTCGAGTGGTTCAGGTGAATCAGGTTATTGAGGAAAATAATAACCCTAAAGGCTACGCATTGGGTGTTTTTCTGCGGATTATTGGAGTGATTGCAAATGCGAAAAATCAGGCAGATCCTTAGGTTATATTTTTACTGAAAAAGAATCGGTCTTTTTGATGCTTTCAGAAAAACCGGCCATGAGTTTAGGGATTTGTTCCAGATCCTTTAGGTTGACCACTTCCACTGGCGAATGCATGTAACGGTTGGGTAGGCTGATTAATGCACTGGGGATTCCTCCCCGAGTCCAAAAGACAGCATCGGTATCGGTTCCGCTTGTGGCGCTGACCGTCTCGTGTTGCAGTGGGATTTTGGATTTTGCGGCAACCTGTTCAACCCGTTTCACCACCTCCGGGTGGTTGCATATGCCGTGGGTGATGGTGGGGCCTTTTCCCATTTTGATATCTCCGTGAGTCTGTTTGTTGAGCCCGGGGTAGTCGGTTGCGTGGGTGACATCAACAACCAGTGCAATGTCCGGTTTTAATGAATATGCGATTTGTCTGGCTCCAAAAAGACCGACTTCCTCCATGGTATTGGATACGGCGCATATCTCAGCATTAACTTTTTTCTTTGAGGATGAAAGCAGGCGGAGGGTTTCAGCTACAGCCCATGTTCCTATTCGGTTGTCAAATGCTCGTGCGACCGCCATGTCCTTGTGGAGAATTTCAAAATTCTGGTTAACTGTAATGGGGTCCCCGATGCGCACCCGTTTTTCTGCTGCTGTTTTGGAGTTGCAGCCGATATCGACGAAAAGATCGGTTATTTTCGGAGCCTTGGGTTCTCCGTCGATCTTTTGCATATGCGGAGGCGGGTTGCCTATTATGCCAAGTACGCTGCTTTTGGCATTATGAACTGTTACCCGTTGTGCTTTGCTTACGATTGCATCAACACCGCCCATGCGCTTAACCCATATGTAGCCGTTTTCATCAATATAATTTACTGAAAGGGCGATCTCATCAGCATGACCGGCAAGCATTATTCTCGGGCCGCCGCCCTTGTTTAAAATGGCAACACAGTTGCCGTAATCATCGTGAGATGTTTCATCAGCATACTGTTGAACGTAATTAAGCCATACGCGCTGCCCGCGGGTTTCATAACTGGTGGGGCTGGGGGTGTTAACCAGTTCCTCAAGGAATGTGAGCGATTCTTTGCGCATCAGCGAAGGTTGCAGTTCACTCGCCGTCGCGTCAATGCTCGACGGTGATGTAATATTTTTGATACATAAATGGCGCTGTGCGTGCCAAACTCCTCAAGAACGCCAATCTGGCAGTCGTTAAGCTAGGCACCGGTATCCTAACAGATAACCGGAATCGATTGGCCTCTGGAAGGATTAAGCAAATTGTTGGCCAAGTGGAACGGGCCAGGCGATCGGGCAGGGAGGTGGTATTGGTCTCCTCGGGTGCAGTGGCAGCCGGCATGGAGGTCTTGGGACATCGAATAAGGCCATCCAGACTGGAGGAGTTGCAGGCTTGTGCAGCTGTAGGGCAATCACGTTTAATGGCAGTATATCAGGAGCTTTTTTCTGCTTTTGATGTCCAAACCGCCCAGGTTCTGCTGACGCATGCGGATTTACAGGATCATGACCGTCACTTGAACGCCAGAAATACCTTGATGGCTTTGTTGGCAGGAGGGGTGGTGCCAATAGTTAATGAAAACGATGCGGTCTCCTTTACCGAGTTGACTGTAGGAGATAATGATAAGCTGGCGGCTTTGGTTGCAACATTATTACCAGCCGACCTTCTAGTGCTGCTGACGACAGTTGAAGGGTTGGTGAGAAATTATGGAAAATCAAATGCAAAGGTTGTGTCGTCGGTCAAAAAAATTGATGGGCCAACACGCAAGCACGCTGGAGGGACACAAAGCAATACCAGTGTGGGAGGAATGTTGAGCAAACTGAAGGCTGCTGAGATAGTAATGCGTGCGGGCATTCCAATGATAATTGGCAACGGAGCTTCTCGTGGGGTTTTGAGCAAAATGTTGGCAGGGGAGGCAGTTGGAACTTTATTTCATCCTAATGAAAGTAAATTAAAGGGACGGAAGCGTTGGATTGCTTTTTTTCATCATCCTGAAGGAAGAGTGATTGTCGATAAAGG
Source organism: Verrucomicrobiota bacterium (assembly GCA_030747505.1). Classification (GTDB taxonomy): domain Bacteria; phylum Verrucomicrobiota; class Verrucomicrobiia; order Limisphaerales; family UBA1100; genus UBA1100. The sequence goes on from JASLKQ010000012.1 coordinate 32,598, forward strand.
TGCGAAACTGGCATTACGGGAAAGGGGGATGAGTTTGCTTGCCCCTGGGGTCGTGAGGTGTGAGGGGGAGTTTGCGGCCGGAGATGTTATTAGGATTTGTGACACTGAAGGTACGGAGTTTGCTCGCGGAATAACCAAGTATTCTCTTGAACAAATGAATGCAACAACTGGAAAAGTGGTGGTTCATCGCGACCATTTGGTTGTACTTTGATGTCTAAGAGAAAAGCAATTGATGAATTGATCGAGGTAATGGCTCGTTTGCGTGCACCGGAGGGGTGTCCGTGGGATCAGGAGCAGAGTCACATGAGTATCCGCCTGAATGCGGTTGAGGAGGTTTATGAGCTGGTTGATGCTATCGAGAGTGATGATGATGATGAAATGCTCGAAGAGTTGGGAGATATATTACTTCAGGTGGTATTTCATGCCCAGATGGCCAAGGAGCGAAAAGCTTTTGATTTTGATGATATTGCTCGGGTGATAACCGAAAAACTGATCCGCCGCCATCCCCATGTTTTTGAAGGTGTCAATGTGGAAGGGGTGGCTGAAGTCTGGAATCAGTGGGATGCGATTAAGAAGAAGGAAAAGGAGGGGACAGTTCATGAGCGAAAGTCTGTTTTTGATGGGATCCCTCGGCATTTGCCTGCGTTAATGCAGGCAAATGAATTAATCAAAAAAGCTCGCAAAAATGATCTGTTGGCTCAAGTGAAAGGGGCCCGTACTAAGGCTGATTTAGGGGCAGAGCTATTTGATCTGGTCCAAAACGCTCAATCCAGCGGCTGGCAAGCGGAGGAACTGCTTCGGGAAGAAGTCAAAAAGCAGGAAAATATCCTGCGAAATATAGAGAAGGCTCGACAAGGGGATTGCCATACCTAACTTGATGTTTTGTGAATTATGAGTGATCCGCGTTATGCAAAATTGGCCAAGTTATTGGTGGAATATTCCTGCGAATTAAAAAAAGGGGAAAATGTTTTCATAGATGTGGCTGATATCCCTGAAGCCATGGCCATTGAGTTGGTTAGAGCAGCACGTAAAGTAGGGGCTAATCCAATAGTAGAGACACGACACTCGAGGCTGGTAAGGGAATTGGTTAAAGGGACGACAGACAGTCACGCAAAGCTGACGCGCGATGTAGAGCTTTACCGAATGAAAAAGGTCCAGGCATACATTGCGATACGTGGTGCGGAAAATACGAGTGAACTGAGCGATGTGCCGCCCAAGGTAATGCAGGCTTATTCGAAAACCATGAGGCCGGTGCTGAATTATCGTGTTAATAAGACACGCTGGGTAGTGTTGCGTTGGCCGACTCCAAGTATGGCTCAGGCTGCTAACATGAGTACAGAGTCGTTCGAGGATTTTTATTTTGATGTCTGCACGTTTAATTATGGGCGGATGGCGAAGGCGATGAAGCCCCTTGCAAAACGCATGACAAAAGCCAGAAAGGTTCACCTGAAAGGGCCAGGAACCGATTTGGTTTTCAGCATTAAAGGGATGCCGGCAATTGCATGTGCAGGTGACAGGAATATTCCTGATGGAGAAGTGTTTTCCTGCCCTGTAAAGACTACAGCGAATGGTGTCATTCAGTTCAATACCCCCACATTATACGCAGGCACAAAGTTTGAAAACGTGAAATTGGAGTTGAAGGATGGAAAGGTGTTTCGTGCCACCAGTAATAATACTAAGCGACTAAATGAAATTTTGAATACGGATGCGGGTGCACGGTATATTGGGGAATTCTCGCTGGGGGTGAATCCATTTGTCATGAATCCGATGTGCGATATTTTATTTGATGAAAAGATCGCCGGATCGCTTCATTTTACTCCCGGGCAGGCGTATGAGGAATGTGATAATGGCAATCGCTCGGCAGTGCACTGGGACATGGTGCTGATTCAGAGAAAAGAGTGGGGTGGGGGCGAGGTGTGGTTTGACGGGGAGCTGGTTCGAAAGGATGGATTGTTCCTGCCCAAAGACCTCAAGCCGCTCAACCCCAGGAATCTTAAAAAGGTTTAACCTTTTTTGAGGAGGCTCAGGAATTCCTTCATTGCAGGCGAAAGCACTTTGGTCTTTTTGTGAACAGCTGCAAGAGGGCGGTAGAATTTCTCATCCTCAATCTCCACCATGGAGATTGTTTTTTTTGCTACTTCTTGGATTACCGGGCTTCGCGGGACAATTGAGATTCCCGCGTTGATCTCAACGGCTCGTTTAACTGTTTCGATGTTGTCAAATTCCATGGAGTGTTCGACTTCGATGTTGCGGTCTCTTAGGATTTTATCAATTGCTCTTCGAGTCGGTATATCAGGCTCAAATGCGATAAATTTTTGCATATTTATTTCAGATAGTTTTACTTTTGATTTCTGTGCCAGTTCATGTTTTGGATGGCAGATGAGGACGAGCAGGTCTTCGTCCAGGGAAGTTACTTGAAGTCTTGGGTCTTTCTGTGGATAAGCGACGAGGCCGATATCGGCTATTCCGGTAATAATGTCGTCATAGAGTTGAGTGGCTCTGCGATATTCAACCGATACGTTTACGGTTGGGTGTTTTTTCAGGTATTTCTTCAGGAAAGGCGGCAGTTCATGCAGCCCAATACTGTATATGGTTACCACTTTGATTGTTCCAGTAACGACATTTTGGATCTCTTGGATCCGGTGTCGCAGCTCGTCGTAAGACTGGACAATCTGCTTGCTGGATTTGTACAAAGTTTCGCCCTCTTTAGTAAGGGTGAATTTTTTTTTACTTCGCTCAATGAATTTTGCTTGGAACCTGTTTTCCAGTGCAGAAATTTGCTGACTGACTGCTGACTGGGTTACCCCGTTTATTTGTGCTGCCTTTGTGAAACTTGCGGTTTCGGCCAGATCGCAGAAAACCTTAAGGCTCTCGATTTGCATGAACGAATTAAATCAGATTTGCTAATACTGTCAATTAGGGGGAAAGGTTTTTGGAAGTAAAGGCTGAGGGCAGAAGCTCATCTATTTTCGTTTGCTTGATTGATGTAGGGTCATTCGAGTCAATGAGTGTAATTGTGGCGTTCGCAGCGTATTCTGCGATAACTTGCCGGCAGGCTCCGCAAGGTGCTACACCGCCCTCTGAGGCGATGGCTAAGGCGCTGAAATCAGTCAGGCCTTCAGTGAGTGCTTTGAAGATTGCGACGCGTTCTGCGCAACAACTTAGGCCATAGCTGGCACTTTCCACATTGGCGCCAATTGTAATTTGCTTGGTGTCATCAAGAATCGCAGCACCCACCTTGAATTTGGAATAGGGGGCTAGGGCCTGATGGCGGGCGTTCAGGGCTGCTTCGATCAGTGGGTTAGCCTTGGACATAATTACGGGTGAATTCACCTAATAGTTTACTGCTTGTTTTAGCTGCCAGGAGTCCGGATTCAAGAACATCATTATGGGATAGGGGATAATTATTCGAGTCCGCCGCCTCGTTGGTGATGCACGATATGGCTGCTACGCGAATACCGCACTGACGGGCAACGATTGCCTCAGGAACGGTGCTCATGCCGATAGCGTCAGCGCCTAATTTCCTGTAGGCATTAATTTCAGCCGGAGTTTCATAGCTGGGGCCGCTTACGGCACAATAAGTTCCGCAATGGAGTTTTGTTTTTATTTTGCGTCCGGCCGCCTTGATTTGTTTCGCAATTGCCGGGTCATAGGTTTGGGTGAGGTCGGTGAATCTGTCTCTGCGTGGAATTGAGGGGCCTCGCAGCGGGTTATCCCCCATAAAATTCATATGATCTTTAAATAGCATGAAATCACCCGGCTTATATTTTCTATTTATTCCTCCTGCAGCGTTGGTGAGAATCAAGTCCTCAATGCCGTATTCAGCAATAACTCGTATTGGATGGGTGATTTGTGCAAGTGAGTGGCCTTCGTAATAATGAGTGCGGCCATTTAATATTAAGATGTCCGTGTCGAAAAGCCTGCCAATAATAGCCACCCCAGCATGTCCGGCAACGCTGGGAGCCATAAACCCGGCGAGTTTTTGGTAAGGGATCTCCCGGTCGGAACTTACCTCATTTGTTACGGAAATAAAGCCGCTGCCAAGGATGATGGCCAGCTTGGGACGCAATGAGGAGGCGCTTTTCAGCGCGTTCGCAGCAGTTTTCGGATTGACTTTACCGCTCACTTTAGGCGGATTCATTCTTTCCGGATGGTCCTGCGGCTGTCCATGTTTTATTGATCCCATGAGTGTGGAACTAAGTAACGAAGAAATTAGCCGATATTCTCGACACCTGATTTTGCCTGAGGTGGGCATGGCAGGGCAGAAAAAATTAAAAGCAACCAGTGTTTTATGTATTGGGACCGGAGGTCTTGGTTCGCCCATTTCAATGTATCTAGCCGCTGCAGGCATTGGAAAGATTGGGATAGTCGATTTTGATGTGGTTGATTACTCCAATTTACAGCGCCAGATAATCCATGGAACCGATGATGTAGACCGCCCAAAGGTCCAATCGGGCAAGGAAACACTTAATTCCATCAATCCTGAGGTGGAGGTAATTGTCCACGAAACAATGCTCAATTCAGAGAATGCACTAGAAATTATTGAGCCTTACGATATCGTGGTGGACGGGACAGACAATTTTCCCACGCGTTATTTGACTAACGATGCATGTGTCCTGCTCAAGAAACCCAATGTATATGGTTCAATTTTCCGTTTTGAAGGGCAGGCCAGTGTATTTGCTCCGGAACTGGGGGGGCCATGCTACCGGTGCCTTTATCCGGAACCCCCCCCTCCTGGAATGGTGCCCAGTTGTGCTGAAGGAGGTGTTTTGGGCGTTCTGCCAGGCATTATTGGATGCATTCAGGCGACCGAAATTATTAAACTGGCATTAGGTAAAGGTGATCTATTGATTAACAGGCTTATGCTCTACAGTGCTCTGGATATGAAGTTTCGGGAATTGAAGCTGCGGCCTGATCCCAAGTGTCCGATATGTGGTGAGAATCCAACGATAACTGAGTTAATCGATTATCAGGAGTTTTGCGGGATTGGTGTCGAGCCCGAGGGGGCTGAAGCCCATCCTGATGAGGTGAGTGTTCAGGATATGAAATCCGCGATGGAGGAGTCGTCCTCCGGTGTAGCATTTCTGGATGTGCGGGAATATGACGAGGTTGAGATTGCCAGAATAGATGGAGTGCCGTTGATCCCCTTGGGAGAGTTGCCTCAACGTTTTACTGAGTTGGATCCAAATCAGACGATTTACATCCACTGCAAAATGGGGGGAAGGTCGCTCAAGGCAGTGGAATTATTAAAGAATCAAGGCTTCAAGTACTGCAAGAGTGTGGCGGGAGGGATTAACGCCTGGAGTGATGAGATCGACTCGTCTGTGCCGAGGTATTAGGTTTGAAAAACAATTTCCTTTTGCTCAATAGGCTTCTTGCGCATTCTTAGGCCATGGGCACCCGTCGTCAGGCGCGCGAGCGCGCGGTTCAGTTTTTGTTTCAATACGATCATAATCCGCAGATGGATCTGGATGGCGCCTTGGGACATTTCTGGTTGCATCAAAGGCCTGCGGTAATTGATATGATTGAAGGGAGGAGTAATTGGGGAGAAGAGAAGGAAATCCCCCCGCCGACAGTGGATGACCTTGCGGTGCGCAGTTTTGCTGAGCCCTTGGTTCGCGGGGTGTTGGAAAATCGAGATGTGATTGACGCTGAACTTCAGAGATTGGCGGCCAACTGGGATCTTCACAGAATGGCGGGGGTAGATCGGAATATTCTGCGACTGGCAGCCCATGAGATGCTTCAGCGCGATGATGTACCGCCGGTGGTCGTTATAAATGAAGCGGTTGATATAGCGAAAAAGTTTTCAACTGATGACAGTGGCAAATTTGTAAATGGGATTTTGGATAAATTAGCTGCCCAATTGGATCGCCCGGCCCGTACCACACCAGAGGCAAGCTGATGTACGCGGATCTCCATCTTCATACACACTATTCGGATGGCACGTATACGCCTGAGGAGCTGGCAGAGCGTGGCCGAGAACAGGGGCTTGGTGTGTTGGCACTTACCGATCATGATACGATTGATGGGTGCAGGCAAATGGCGCTCGCCTGTGCTGAGCGAGATATAGAATTTGTATCCGGGTGTGAATTTACGGTTGAACTCGATGGGTTCGAAATACACCTACTGGGTTATTTTTTGAACCTTGACTGTTCAAGGCTGATTGAGGAGCTGGAGAAATCTCAAAATGTTCGTCAGAACCGCATCCATGAGATTGTATCCAGGCTTAACAAGCTGGGAATTGAAATAACCAGCAACGATGTTCTTGATGTTGCAAATTGCAATTCACCAGGCAGGCCTCACATAGGAAGAGTTTTGGTGACAAAAGGCCATTGCCGCTCTTTGGATGAATCTTTTCAGAAGTACTTGAAGAAAGGAAAGCCTGCATGGGTGCCCAAGGCTAAGATGACTGCTCCTCAGGGGATAGAGCTGATTCATGAGGCTGGAGGTTTGGCGGTGATTGCGCATCCGGGCTTGTATCATCGGGATGATGTTATTGGTCCGTTAGTGGGAGCTGGTTTGGATGGCATTGAATGTTTTTACACACGCCATTCAACGGCAATGACTGAACACTATTTAATGCTGGCTGAGCAGTACGGATTGATTGTTACTGGAGGGTCAGATTGTCATGGAGAGAATAAAGGCCGGCCTTTGATAGGTGCCGTGAAGCTGCCTTATTCCTATGTCGAGCGAATGAAATCTGCAGTGTCCGTGTGAAATGGGTATTCTGGATAAATTCAGGTCAGGTCTGCATCGCACCAAGGAAAAGCTTTCCCATGAAATCTCAAGGATTGTCACCGGTTCGCCCAGGCTGAATGATGATATGCTCGAAGAGATTGAGTTTGTTCTTATTGGAGCCGACCTCGGCATGTTAATGACCCAAAGAATCCTTTCTTCAGTAAAAGATAAATATGAGAGCCAGGGGAGTGATGGGGTGGATGTCCTGGAGGTTGCCAGAAGGGAGGTTTCTGGGTCATTTAATGAGGGTATTGTTGGATTAAAACAGGAGCATGAAGTGACCGTGGTATCCTTGGTGGGGGTAAATGGAACGGGGAAAACCACAACTTCGGCTAAATTGGCCAATAGAGTCAAATCGGATGGATTGACCCCGATCCTTGCGGCGTGTGACACGTTCCGTGCGGCTGCTGTTGAACAGCTGAAGGAATGGGGGGGGCGATTGGATGTTCCGGTTATTGCTGGAGGATACGGGGCGGACCCTGCTGCCATTGCACACGATGCAGTTGCCGCTGCTATATCTCGAAAAGCGGACTATTTATTCATTGATACTGCAGGTCGTTTGCACACTAAGAGTAATTTAATGCAGGAGCTCGAAAAATTACACCGAGTTATTGGGGGTCAGGCAGAAGGTGCTCCTCACGAGGTATTGCTGGTGGTGGATGCTACAACCGGGATGAATGCGTTAAATCAGGCCCGTGAATTCCACAAGGCCGTGCCTTTGACGGGATTGGTGATCACCAAGCTTGATGGGACGAGTAAAGGTGGGATGGTTGTGGCCATCCATGATGAATTGGGGCTGCCAATAAAATTCATCGGACTGGGAGAACAGGCTGATGATTTGCAGCCATTTGATCCAGATAAATTTGCTGAGGCCCTTTTCGTTGGGTGAACTCATGATGAGTGAGACGGATGAACAGTACATGCTTGCTGCGTTGAAGTTGGCTAGAAAGGGTTATGGCCGTACTTCGCCTAACCCCATGGTCGGGGCGGTATTGGTGAAGGGGCGGGCAGTGATAGGAAAGGGGTGGCACCGCAGGGCAGGTGGAGCTCATGCTGAAGTTGCAGCCATTGAGGAGGCGCGCCGTAATGATGATAATTTGAAAGGCTCCACTCTTTACGTGAATTTGGAGCCTTGTTGCACGACAGGAAGAACCCCCCCCTGTACACAGGCGATTATTGATGCGGGCATTGGGCGTGTAGTCGTTGGGGCAGTTGATCCAAACCCTGGTCATTCTGGCCGTGGTTTGCGCATTTTAAAGAGGTCAGGAATTGAGGTAACCAAAGGGGTGTTCTCCGAAGAATCCAGTAGCATTAATGCCGCCTTTAATCATTGGATTGCGTCGGGGTTGCCATACGTAACACTCAAATCTGCAATGACTCTAGATGGAAAAATTGCAACAGCAACAGGCGAGTCCAAATGGATTACTCAGACCCCTTCAAGAAGAGAGGGGATGCGTCTTCGAAAGGGCAGTGACGTGATTCTGGTCGGAGTTAATACAGTGTTGGCTGATAACCCGAGCCTGTTGGCTCATGGCAAACGTGGTGGTTTGCCGTTGCGGCGAATAATTTTGGATTCCCGGTGTCGTACCCCTTTGAGTGCCAAGGTGGTGTCTGACGAATGCTCGACTCAAACCACTGTGGTTACATTGCGCAATGCGCCACCTAGGAAAATCCTCGCCTTGCGTAAAAAAGTGAGGGTAATCAAGGCTCCGGAACGAAAAGGGAGAGTTGATTTAAAATGGTTGATGAAGCGATTAGGAGGCGAGCAGGTCGTGAATCTTTTGGTGGAAGGAGGAGGTGAAGTGGGTGGTGCATTCCTCGATAATAGTTTAGTCAACAGGGTCGCCTTCTTTTATGCGCCAATAATTATGGGAGGGAAGGAATCACGTGTGGCGGCGGCGGGTTTTGGCGTGAGGAGTCTGGACGGAGTGAAGATGTTGTGTGATGTGCAATGGCGACGGCTGGGATCAGATTTATTGTTGACGGCCGGCTTTGCTGGAGATTGAGTTCGTCCAGATGTTTACCGGGATTATTGAAGAGACAGGGGCAGTTGAATCTATTCACCCGGGTGACAAATCGGTCCGTTTGACGGTTTCGCTACGCAAGACGGGATTGGGATTAAGCGTGGGGGATAGTTTGTCGCTGAATGGCTGTTGCCTTACGGTGGTGGAGATTGGCTCAAAAGGCCGGAGTAAGATGGTCCAGTTCGACTTGCTTAAGGAAACATGGAATCTCACCAATCTTAAAGATTGCCGTGCCGGTTCAGCCGTTAATTTAGAGCGAAGCCTTGAGGCTGGAGGGCGTCTCGGGGGGCATTTTGTCACCGGTCATATTGATGGGACCGGGAAGATCATGACCTGGGAGCAAAAAGGGGAAGATTACCAGTTGCAGGTTTCGGCTCCGGATCCCGTGATGCGTTATGTTGTACACAAGGGCTCAATTGCAGTAGACGGCATTAGCCTTACGGTTGCGGCCGTGGAGAAGAGTTGTTTCACGATATGGATAATCCCACATACCTTCAATCAAACTACTTTAAAGGAGCGCGCTGTGGGAGATGCGGTCAATCTTGAAGCCGATATGCTTGGCAAGTATGTGGAGCGATTTATTGCCCGCTAGGCGCTTGGAGCGGCAGTGCTCTTGCGTATTGATAATTCAGCCGGCAGACGTTTAGGACTTGCGGACTCGCCTTTCAGCAGTTTTTGCATTGCGTCTATTGCGGCAAGTCCACGTCGGTATTTTGGTTGCCGGACTGTGGTAAGGGGAACTCGGAAATATTCTGCCGAAAGCACATTGCCGAAACCAGTGATGGAAAGATCTTTGGGAATGCGTACTCCTTGTTCCAGCAGAGTGTTGGCAGCTCCAAAGGCGACGAGATCGGTAGCTGCAACCATGGCTGATGCATCGGGGCTTTCCTGGATGTATTCTAGGGCAGCTTTGGCTCCTTCCTCGATTGTGGCGCCGGCATGAAAGATGAGCTTATCATCGACTTCGATTCCCCGCTCAGTTAATCCTCGTCTGTATCCTTCGTAGCGTTCTTGTGCCCATGGGGCGAAGGTGGGGCCAGTCAGGCAGGCTATGCGGCGATGGCCCAGATCAAGAAGATGTTCTGTGATGGCTTTGGCTGCAGCCATGTCGTTTGTTTCCACGTTCGGGAAGCTGTTACAGAAAAGGGCTCTGTGGCCGAGTATCACGGTCGGGGTTTGAAGTTTTCTGAGTTCCTCGTATATCGCCACTTTAGAGTCAGCCCGATAGACCGGACGGATAAAAAGTCCGTCAACTTGTCTTGCTAGAAGTCTTCGGATACAGGTTTCCTCACGTTCTGGATTGTTCAGGGTTTGCGCAACGATGATTTCATAGCCCATTTCGTGAGCCTGCTCCTCTATGGCCATAAAGGTGCGAGTATACATTGGGTTGCTCAAGGCTGAAATTATGAGTCCAAATTGATTTGTTTTTCGTGTCCGTAGTCCTCGTGCAGAATTATTGGGGACGTAACCGGTTTTTTTGGCGATATCTCGAATCCTATGCTTGGTCGCTGAGGAAATGTCCGGTTCGTCCCGTAATGCCTTGGAAACGGTCATTACCGATACACCTGCGCTTTGGGCGATGTCTTTCAGTCGTATCACGCGTGTGAACCGCTCCAATTGAGCTTGTGCCGGAGGGTTTCAAAGAATGAGTTCCCTTCAAGCCTGATCAATCTCGCCTTTTGTCGGCTACGTCGGATTTTTACCTGATCGCCCTTACGTAACTCAGCCTGCATTTGCCCGTCGGCCGAAAGATAGCTTTCGGCGCGGTGCTTGAGCACGGTAACTTTAATTGTAGAAGCGAAGCTGATGATCAATGGGCGGTTGGAAAGTGCCTGGGGACAAATAGGGTTCAGTGTGAGAACCTCGGCTCGGGGAGTAACGACTGCACCGCCTGCTGCCAGTGAATAGGCTGTGGAACCTGCTGGCGTTGAAACAATTAATCCATCACTGCGGTATGTCGTTAGAGGCTCGCCGTCCACCTCCACCTCCATCTCGATAAGTCGTGGGTTTGCTCCGCGGCTAATTAGAATATCATTAAGCGCTATAGCTTTATGTTTGCGGCCATCGAATTCGCCGGTTGCTTCGATAAGAGGCAGAGGGTCAACTATGTATCTTCCCTTCCAGAGGGTCTTTAGTGAAGTTTCAATGTTGGAAGTCGAAGCAGTTGTGAGGAAGCCCAGCCGACCCGCATTGATTCCCAATAGCGGAGCATTGCTACCGGCTGTTTCTCTGGCTACACGCAGGACAGTGCCGTCGCCTCCAATGACCAGAAGCATGTCGCACATCCGGGCCAGTTCTGAAGTGTCGGGCAGGAGTATTCCATTGCCTTTTGCATGGGCGGATAGGGAGGGATCAAAAAATACCTTGCGACCAGTTTTTTCAACAGACTTGACAATTTTTTTCACCAAATCGGACTTATGGATTTGATCCGAATTGCCGGTTAAGCCAACGGATTGGATGTTTTTAGGTTTTTTCAATCCAAGCTAAGAATTCCTTATTTCCTTTAGGACCGGTAATTGGAGACTCCGCGCTTCCTTTCCAGTCAAGTCCTTCATGTTTATTAATAAATCCTGTCAACTCACTGACGACCCTGCTGTGGATTTCCGGGTCTTTGATTACTCCAGCACCTTTATTCACTTCAGCCTTGGTGGCCTCAAACTGGGGTTTGATCAGTGCAATGATACTACCACCTTGTTTGGCTAAAGCAAAGGCTGTAGGGAGGATTTTACGCAGGGAGATGAATGAGCAATCGATAGTGATAACGTCGGCCCCCTTAAAACCCTTTGGGAAATCGCTGCGTTGCAGATGTCGGGCGTTGGTTTTATCCATTACATGAATGCGATGGTCCTTGCGGAGGTGCCAGGCCAGTTGCCCTTTTCCGACATCTACGGAGAAAACCTGCTTGGCACCATTCTGAAGAAGGCAGTCTGTGAAGCCTCCAGTCGATGCGCCCAGATCAATAGCAACGGCCCCCTTGACGCATAGGGCAAAGTCCTCCAGGGCTTTCTCCAGCTTAAACCCACCACGACTGACGTATTTTTCAGGTTCCTGAACTTCGATCCGGTCCTCTGGCTTGACTTGATCACTGGGTTTACGGGCAACCTGATCGTTTACCCGAACCTTTCCAGCCATAATTAGCCGCTTGGCTTTCTCACGGCTCTCGGTGAGTTTATCATCAAACATTGCCTGATCGAGGCGTTTGCGTATTGAAGCAGCGGGTGACATGGGCGCAGGATGTGCCGGGTGTTTGTAGATAAAGAATGCAACTGTCGCAACCATGAACGAACTTGAGCAACAAATTCACGATGAAATTGGCAAGAAAGGGCCGATTCCATTCAGTCGATTCATCGAGCTTGCCCTGTATGCGCCCAACCTGGGTTATTATGAAAAACAGCGTGAAGTCGGCATGCGAGGTGATTTTTATACCAGCGTCAGCGTGGGCAGCCTTTTTGGTGAGCTTCTGGCTTTTCAAACAGCGCGGTGGCTGGATGAATTGAAAGGACCTGTTCAACTCCTTGAGGCGGGAGCCCACGATGGCCGCCTGGCCAGAGATATTCTCTCTTTTTTGCGTGATTGGCGCCCAGAGGTATATGAGAGATGTGAATTACTGCTCCTGGAGCCTTCAATCATGCGTCAGGGATGGCAGCAGGAAACACTGGCTGAATTTAAGGGGAAGGTGAAGTGGATCTCTGATGAAGTTGCGGGTTTCCAAGGAGTGTTCATTGCCAATGAACTGCTGGATGCATTCCCGGTTGAAAAAATACGATGGGATGGAAAGAGGCAGACGTGGCTCCAAATGGGTGTCGGAATGGAGGAGGGTGGTTTGGTGGAGGTGATTCTTGGTGAAAGTCTTTTTAAGGCAGATCCACTTGAGGGATCAGTGCCTGATGGGTGCGTGATGGTGGAGAATGTGGGGGCTGTTAATTATTGGGGAAAGATATGTTCGGCCATGCAGGAGGGGCGTGCGGTGGCTTTGGATTATTTTGTGGAACGTGAGGAGTTCTTCTTATCACCACGCGAGAATGGTACGTTGAGGGCTTATCACCAACATCAACGGGTGGATGATATTCTAGCCAATGTTGGTGATCAGGACATCACCGCATCGGTGGACTTGGATGCAGTTCTGACTGTTGCCCGTGGGGAGGGAGTCGATGGCAGCCGCTTCACTTCCCAGGAGAAATTTTTCATGGATATATTCTCTCAGATCACCGAACAGCCTGAAGCTTTCCCGGCATGGACCGCCGAACGCACACGTCAATTCCAGACACTGGTGCACCCGGAGCATTTAGGCCGAAACTTTCAGGCACTTGAGTGTTGGCGTTCCTAAAGCCCCTTTACTTCCCAGCCCTTGCGGTATTCACGTTTAACGTAGGAGGTGGCCTCCTTGTTGTTGCTGAAGGCAAGGTTCTCGGCATCCCAGTTGAGGTCCTCTTTTGGGAAACGGGTGGCGATGCCTCCCAACAGAATAGCCTCGGTAAGAGGGCCGGAATAATCGAAATTGGCTGAGGTTTTGCCTTCGCCTCGAACGGCGTTGATGAAGGAGCCCCAGTGGTTCACGCCTTCAATCTCAGGACGTTTGTAATCTTTATACTTATCTTCTGGCAGCAGGATGGCTTTGCCAACGTGGGGGATGATCATGTGGCCCTTGGTGCCAAAAAGTACGGATCCCTGGCCAGGCAAGTTGCGGCCAATCCTTTTTTGTACATTCGCATCAGGGCGTTGATCCCCATCGTACCAAGTGACATTCACTGTTTTGCCTTCAGTGTATTTGGTTCCTGGGTATACGTAGTGAATCTTGGCATTAACATTCCAGCTATGCGAGGCGGCCACGGGGGCTGGCCCTTCGCTGCGCACACTCAGCGGGGCAGTAAGACCCACCGCTCCATACATGGGATCATAGATGTGGCAACCCATGTCCCCGAAGGTGCCGGTGCCATAGTCAAGGCGTTTGCGCCATTGGCCGGGGTGGTAGTAGCCATTAATAAAATCAACCTTGGGAGCTACACCACACCAGGCATCCCAATTGAGTCCGGCGGGGATCTTGTCCTTTTTGTCAGGCCTGGGGTTCGTGTCGCCCCACTTTTTACTGCTCCATGTATGCACCTCGGTCACCTTGCCAATAGCACCTTGATGTACGAGTTCTACTGCTTCACGGTAGACTTGTGAGGAATGGACCTGAATGCCCATCTGGGTGACCAGTTTATTGGCCGTGGCAAATTCACGAAGCTTGCGGCTCTCGAATACATCATGGGTGAGGGGTTTTTGCACGTAAACGTGTTTACCCAGTTGCATGGCCGCCATGGCGATGGGGCCATGCATATGGTCAGGAGTGGAGACATTGGCGGTGTCAAAATTCTTGGCTTCCTTGTCGAGTAATTCACGCCAGTCGGTATAGCGTTTGGCCTTGGAGAACTTATTGGCAAATCGATTCTGCCTGGACGGATCGATCTCCGCGCAGGCCACCATTTCCACATTGGAAACGCCTGAAATTGCATTGAGATCGGAAAAAGCCATGCCGCTACCGCCAAAACTGACGTGGCGTACTGTTGAATTGGGCGATAGGGCCCAAGAGCGGGATGTTACATAGGGAAAGGCGAGGGCACTGGTGGTCAGAAAAGAACGACGTGAGAAGGAGGGCGATTTCATGGCGATAGTCTGCCCTGTTGGCAGACGTTTGCAATCCATTTCAACATCTCCTAGTATTTCCATGCATGGCGGGGCAGCCAAATATTTTTTTTATCGTCACGGATCAGCAGCGATACGACACCATTAATGCATTGGGGTTTCCTTTTGTTGATACGCCACACATAGACCGTCTGGTGCGTGAAGGAGTGTCTTTTTCAAACTGTCACATTACTGCGCCGTCATGTGCCAGTGCGCGCGCCAGTCTCTTCACTGGTTATTTTCCCCATACGACAGGTATCCTCAAAAATGCAGATACATGGCGTAGAAGCTGGGTTCAGAATCTGGCTGAGTCCGGATATCACTGTGTGAATATCGGGAAGATGCATACATGGCCCTTTGACGCTTCATGCGGGTTTCATGAGCGATATGTTGTGGAGAACAAGGATCGTTATCTTGAAGGGAGATATTATTTTGATGAATGGGACAAGGCGTTGGCCGCACGCGGACTAGTGAAGCAGCAACGTGAATTATACCGTCAATACGATAACTATCAGGAGGCATTAGGGGCTTTCACATGGGATTTGTGTGAAGAAATGCATTCGGACTTTTTTGTGGGTAACTTCGCGCAGTGGTGGTTGCGATCCAAACCCGTGGACAAGCCGCTTTTTATGCAGATCGGTTTTCCGGGCCCTCACCCGCCCTATGATCCTGTTCCTCGTCATCTTAGCAAGTATGAGAATTGTGAATTGGCTTTGCAACCGGTTGACCCAGTCGAACTGGAAAGTCAGCCCCCGCCATTTAAGGCGATGCGTGAGCATAACGTACGTGTGGATCACGATTCAGTCGTGCATTCCCTGAATCCAACTGAGGAGCAGCGCATCAGGCAGCGTCGTCATTACCTTGCGAACGTGACGATGATTGATGAAAAGCTGGGTGAATTGATGGCATTGCTGGAGGAAAATGGTTACCTGGAGGATTCGATTGTTGTTTTCACCAGTGACCATGGAGACTGCTTAACTGATCACGGGCACAGTCAAAAATGGACTATGTACGATCAAGTGGTGCGTGTGCCCATGTTGGTGTGGTCGCCGGGCCGTTTTAGCGGGGGGCGTGCGGTTGATGGATTGATGCAAAGCATGGATGTTGGTGTGTCTTTGTTGGAGTTGGCCGGCGCGAATGTGCCGGACACTATTGAGGCTATAAGTGTTTCCCCTGCGTTGCTTGGTAATGAATGGCAGGGGCGGGATTATGTCTACGCTGAGCAATTGACCGACGGGAATTACACTGAAGGTCCATTTATGACGATGGTTCGTGACCGCGACTGGAAGCTGGTACACTTTCTTGATGAGGAGTACGGCCAATTGTTTGATTTACGTTCAGATCCTGATGAAACAAAGAATTTATGGGATGATCCCTCCGGGGCTGATCCCAAAGCTCGTTTATTGAGTGAATTACGTGAGTGGCATATCCGCAGTCTTGTTCATACAGCAGGCTGGTCGGAGGATTGGCGTTGAGTGAGGAAACGGAACTCGTGCAGGAGCCGCCCCTGCGTTTGTCGGGCATTTTGAGGAAGCTTGGGCCCGGTTTGATTATGGCGGGGGGGATAGTGGGTTCAGGAGAGTTGATCGCTGCAACCAGAACCGGCGCACAAGCCGGCTTTATTTTTCTGGGCTTGATTGTATTCGGTTGCGTAATCAAATGCTTTACACAGGTCGAGATGGCCCGGCATGCAATAATTCAGGGTGAGACCACCCTCAGCTTGTTAAATCGTCTGCCGGGCCCACGTATTTGCAGGGGCGGTTTTTCAAGCAACTGGATAGTCCTTTTCTGGGCTTTCACCATGATTTTCGGGTTCGGTCAATTGGGAGGCATTGTGGGCGGGGTGGGGCAGGCAATGGCCATTGCAATGCCCGTGACCTCAGAGGGAAGGGAATATAGTTCGGCGGCAGAAACACGGGCAAAGATTCAGGTTCTCGATTCTAGAATTGAACGAGGCACAAATATTGACACCCTGAAGGTCAGACGTGAAACCTTGGCTGCCAGAATTGTTGACTTCGATTTCGCTGCCAAGCCCAGAGATGACCGAGTGTGGGCGTTCATTCTTGCTCTGCTTACCGCGGTGATGTTGGTGCGGGGAAAGTTTGGTTTTATTGAAACGTTCGCGGCATTTCTTGTGGGATCTTTTACCCTGGTGACCATTGTGAATTTATTCGTTCTCCAGACACAGCCCGAATGGGCCGTTCGGGCATCGGATATACGTGAGGGGTTGGGATTGGGCTTTTTGTCTTCAGGTCCAGAGAAAATCGGGATTGCTCTGGCTACATTCGGGATTATTGGGGTAGGGGCATCCGAAATTGTAGCCTACCCATACTGGTGTCTTGAGAAGGGATACGGACGATGGACAGGGAAAAATCTGGGGACAGAGAGTTGGCTGGTTCGGGCTCGCGGCTGGATTCGTGTGATGCAGTGGGATGCCTGGTTGTCGATGCTGATTTATACCTTTTGCACGGTTGTTTTTTATCTTTTGGGCGCTGCGGTTCTGGGCCGTCTTGGATTAATGCCGGAAAAACAAGATCTTATCCGGACTCTTTCGGTGATGTATGCACCTGTCTTCGGTGGGTATGCAGTCCTCATCTTTCTTTTTGGCGCAGTGGCAGTTTTGTTCTCCACTTTCTTTATTTCGAATGCAACCAAGTGCCGCCTTTATACAGATTTTGCCTGTGTATCGGGGTTAGTGAAACTGAATGAAGCGCAGCGAGAAAAGTGGGTGCGCTACTTTGGGGCCATACTGCCAATCATCTGCGTGTTGGTTTATGTGGTATGGCCGAACCCCGGCAAGCTCGTAATCATATCGGGCGTGTTCCAAAGTTTGTTATTGGTGCCATTGGGATTTGCGGTGTTATGGATGCGTTACCGCGATGGAGATCCGCGACTCAGCTCGGGTAAGTGTTGGGATGTGATGCTCTGGGTGTCTTTTGTGAGCTTTGTCGGTATTGGTTTGTATTTGGCTGTCACCAAGTTGGGAAAAGTTTTCGGTTGAGATTGAAGAGGCTTTGGGTTGAATGGACTGGTTATGCTGAATGAAGCAGTAGGATTTTCAGGAGACTCAGTCGAGGCGGTCTCCATGGCGATTAACCGGTATGGCCGGGAGGCGGGCATGGAGCCGATAAGTGTTACAGTGACCCAAGAGGGCAGCGGGGCGAGCTCGTTTTTTCGTGGTATCGCTGTTTTTACCCCTGAGTACGACGAGGAAGCTGAGCAGGGCTAAAGCCCACTGGGTTCTTGCCCTTAGTCCTGCCTTGAGCTATTGCATTGTGCCACGGCGCACCCGTAGCTCAGTTGGATAGAGCGCTTGTTTCCGGAACAAGATGTCGTAGGTTCGAATCCTACCGGGTGTACCATTTCCCCACTTCTGGTAGTGGCATCTTTTTTCATCTCCATTCATTCTAGTGCGGTAATATGCATATTCCAATGATATTCGGGCTATGGAGTGACTTGTCTTGAAATGCACTGAAGCGAACCAAAAGTGATTCAGTTTTGATTCAGTTAATTATTAGAACACCACCACGGGGCACCCACCACCCCCCAACGAGGGCTGCTTGTATATACACCCCCTCTTTTTTTGCGGGGTGATTTAAAAAGGCTCCTCGGCCTTTTTTCATCTATAGACCGATGGCAGGTCAACCGAGGGATCGCTTGAGGAATCTTCGCAAACAAAATCCACGGCGAAAAGGAGCAAGCAACCAACCGCGACAGCGGCAACAAATTTCCAGTCCACGTCAAACATACCCCCACGCTACCGCCCCGTGCCTGAATGGCGAGTCTGAATCTGTTAGGGCTTTTTCATTCCGAATTTTTTTTGGAAAATATCGTATCCAGCTAAGCAAATAACAAATGTCGCCATCCAAAACCAAAGATGAAAAGTATTCCCCTCCGCTATACCTAAAAGTCCGTTATTCGACCTGTCGAGTGAATTGGACGTTGGGTCTTCAGGCCTATAGAAAACCGCTGGTCGTAGGCTCAACTGACTCGGTAAAGGAACGCGCTAGTTTGCTAAACTGGTTTACCCCGTATAGGGTAACGAGGGCAATCCGACTCCTTAATCGG
>JASLKQ010000130.1 GCA_030747505.1 Verrucomicrobiota bacterium
GGGGCGGTCGTTGGGTTAAACAAAAATACCGGCAAGGTCATCTGGAAGATCAACCGGCCGAAATATCCCAACTACACCACGCCGGTAATGATTACCGCACACGGCAAATTACAGATGGTCTTTGGCGGGGCTGAACTCATTACCAGTATCGACCCCTTGACAGGCAGGAAGCACTGGGAATTTCCGGGCAGCACACAGGAATGTGTTGCCACCGCGGTCACTGATGGTAAACGCATCTTTATCAGCGGCGGGTGGCCCAAGAACCATATCGCAGCCATTGAAGCTGATGGCTCTGGCACGATCACCTGGCAAAATTCCGCGCGCGTTTATGTGCCCTCCATGCTGATGAAGGATGGACACCTCTACGCCGCCATGGACGCGGGCTTTGCAGCCTGTTGGGATTCAGCTACCGGCAAGGAACTCTGGAAGGAACGACTGGGAGGGGCCTTCTTTGCCTCCCCGGTACTGGTGGGTGAACGCATCTATGCCACCAATTTGTCCGGCAAAACGTTTGTTTATTCTACTGATCCCAAAGAGTTCAAGCTACTGGCCACCAACCAACTGGGCAATGAAGTGTATGCCTCGCCGATTGTCAGCGGCAACCGACTTTACCTGCGTGTGGCCTTCAAGGGCGCAAACCGGCAGGAGTACCTCTACTGCATTGGGACTGAGTAATCCATTGAATCGAGCCTATATTCCCCTGTTTTCTTTTTACCTGCTTTTGCCGCTTCAGGTGGCGGACAAACCGTAACTTTTTGGATCCACGGGCTATATATACCAAGTGAGCCTTTGATAATGAAACCGCTGCTGACCTTAATTGCCTTCGCCGCCATTTCCATTCAGGCGGCGGACAAACCGACCAAGATTGTGCTCGCCCATTATATGCCGTGGTATGCCTCAAAACTCGTCAGCGGACACTGGGGATGGCACTGGACCATGGACCGCTTTAACCCTGACAAGATCGGAGACAATGGCCGTCGGCAAATCGCCTCCCATTACCGGCCTCTGATCGGCCCTTACGACTCCAATGATCCGGATGTGCTCGAGTGCCAGGTGCTGCTCATGAAGTTTGCCGGTATTAATGGAGTCATTATTGACTGGTATGGCACTGAAAATTTCCGCGACTACGCTACCATCCACCGCAATTCATTGAGCCTGATAAAATACCTCAAGCAAGCCGAATTAAAATTTGCCATCTGTTATGAGGATCAGTCCATCAAGCACATGATTGAAGGTGGTAAACTAAAAAAAGCTCAGGAGGTGCCTCACGCCAAGAAGGAATTCAAATGGCTTGCGCAAAACTGGTTTAATGATCCTGCGTATGTGAAGCTGAAGGGTGAGCCCGTTCTACTTATCTTTGGGCCACAACATTTCAATAAAAACCAGTGGAACCAAATCACAAGTAGCCTCTCAACCCAGCCAATCCTTTACACGCTCCCACACCTGACCAACCAAGCCAAAGGCTCCGGCGCATTCGGTTGGCCTCCGGTTGATGGCGGGAAAAATGTGACGCCAGGCATTTGGCAAAAATATGTGCGTGACCTCTACTCCCGAGGTGCAAAAGGCGAATCAGTCATTGCCTCTGTGTTCCCCAAGTTTCATGACATCTACCAAGAGGCAGGCTTGCACAAGAGTTACGGTTATCTTGATGATCAAAACGGCAAGACCTTCGAGCAAACACTTGAACTGGCCTGGCAAAGCAACTCACCCCTTATCCAGATTGCCACCTGGAATGATTACGGTGAGGGAACCATTATAGAACCGACAAAAGAATTTGCCTACCGATACCTTGAGAACCTCCAGCGCAAATTTGCAACCAATGGAAAATTCGCCTACACATCCTGGGATCTGCGTTTACCCATCATGCTTCATCAACTTCGCAAACAATACACCGGTAATAAGCAACTCACCGTGCAGCTCGAGAGTGTCTCCAAGCTGCTCTTTGCCTCCAGAACCGCAGAGGCCAAAACGCTGTTGATGAAACTCTGGAACCAAAAGCAGTAACCTGACCTCTTGCAAACTGTTGCAGTTCTGGCAGAATCAAACCACACCATGAAACGCGTTATTGCACTTCTATTGTTGTCACTTGTGCCGGCCTTATATGCCGCCAAGAAACCAAATATTATCTTTATTATGGCCGATGACCTCGGTTGGACTGAATTGGGTTCCTACGGCCAAAAGATCATCAAGACACCCTATCTGGATCAATTGGCACGTGAAGGCATGCGATTTACTTCAAACTATTCAGGCAATGCGGTGTGTGCACCTTCTCGATGTGTATTGATGACGGGCAAACACCCTGGCCACGCCTTTGTGCGCAACAACAAGGCGGCCAAACCTGAAGGCCAACACCCGATTCCCGATAGCGAAGTCACCATTGGGGAACTCCTGCAAAAGGAAGGCTATGTAACCGGCGCCTTTGGTAAATGGGGCCTGGGCAACACCTGGTCCACTGGTAACCCTACCAAGCAGGGTTTCAACCGTTTCTTTGGCTACAACTGCCAGGCGCACGCACACAGCTATTACCCGGCCACCCTGTGGAGTGATAACGAGCTCTACAAACTCAACAACAACCCCCCGGTACCCGGTCACGCTTCACTGCCCAAGGGATCAGATCCAACAGATCCACGCAGCTACGATGTTTTCAAGGGACAAGATTATGCGCCGGACCGTATCAACGATCGTGCGCTCGCCTTCATTCAAAAAAACAAGAACCGGCCTTTTTACCTCTACTACCCCACCGTTATCCCGCACGTGGCATTGCACGTGCCCGATGAGGAACTGAAGCCTTACCTCGCTAAAAAATGGAATGACCCGCCCTTTACCCGCGGTAAGGGTTATGGATACACACCACACTTTACCCCCCGTGCAGCGTATGCGGCCATGATCACCCGCATGGACCGTTACATCGGTAATATCCTGAACCTCGTCAAGGACCTGGGGTTGGAAGAAAACACCATTGTCGTCTTCACCTCCGACAATGGCACCACCCACCTGAAGCTCGAGGTGGATTATGATTTCTTTGAAAGCGTGAAACCCCTGCGCGGCCTGAAGGGTTCGCTCTATGAGGGCGGAGTACGCGTGCCTTTGATCGTCAAGTGGCCCGGCAAGGTAAAGGCCGGCAGCAGCTCTGATTTCCGCACCGGCTTTGAAGATTGGATGCCCACCCTGCTTGATCTCATTGATGCCAAGACCAAGGCACCCAGAAATATTGATGGCATCAGCATTGCCCCGGAGATTCTGGGTAAAAAGCAGCCTGCACGAAAATTTCTCTACCGCGAATTCACCGGCTACGGCGGTCAACAGGCGGTGTGGATGGGCGACTGGAAGGGAGTGCGCCAGAACATGCTGCGCAAGAACAACAAGACCCCGCTCAAGGTGGAATTGTACAACCTTAAGAAGGACATCTCTGAATCAGACGATGTGGCAGCCAAGAACCCGGAGATCCTTGCGCAAATCAAAAAAATCATGAAGACCCAGCATACTGTCTCAGCTGATTTCCCCTTCAAGCCAATCGATTAATCTGCCTTTATCGGCTATGCCCAAGAAAATTAAAGTAGGCTTCCTGACCAATGGCAGTGGCGCGCACGTGGGAGCCTATCTCAATGCATTGCGCGATACCGACGCGTGCAATGCGGTGGTATTGGCTGATCCGGATGGCAAGTGGGCGAATGAAGCTGCGAAAGTTCTGGGCAATAAATTGAAGGGCACCTACCGCGACCACAAGCAAATGCTTGAGCGCGAAAAACCGGTCATGTCGATTGTCACCATGGAAGCGGGCCTGGCTCCGCCGGTGATTGACCTGGCGCTCGAGCACGGTTGCCATGTGTTTGCCGAGAAGCCCGCGTGCCTCCGAACAGAGGATTTTGCGCCCCTGATCAAGAAGGCTGATGGCAAAAACCTGCATGTCATGCTGGCCCTGGCCAATCGACTGAACCCGGAACTCATCGCCGCGCGCAAACTGATCAGTGAAGGTTCCATCGGCAAGGTTTATGGACTGGAAATGAATCTGGTGGCGGACCAAACACGACTGACGCGCGAAAGCTACCGCAAACAATGGTACGCCCAAAAAAACCGGGCAGGCGGCGGACACCTGATCTGGCTGGGAATCCATTGGCTGGATTTGGTGCAGCATGTCACCGGTTCATCGATTACTGAGGCGGTCGGCTTCACGGCCAATGTGGGAGGCCAACCCATTGATGTTGAGGATTCAGCAGCCGCCATTCTGAAATTTGACAACGGCACACTGGGAACGGTGACCTCAGGTTATTATCTCAAGCGCGGCTACCATTCACGGATCAAGGTATGGGGTTCAGAAGGCTGGTTGCATCTGGAACAAATGAAGGACAAGCCGCTGCGCTGGGTTTCCCAGAAGGGCGAACAGGCCGGCCAGATCCGGGAATGGGAAGGCTCAAAACAACCGCGCGGCTACACCCCTTTTGTCCGCGCATGCATTGAAGCCTGCGCCAACGACAAGGCACCACCCATCAACAATGCCGACAGCCTGCGCGCAGTGAAGGTGGTCTATGCCATTTATGAGGCGGCAGCCAAGAATAAGCCAATCCGACTGGAGTAAATACCTACTCCAGAGGGATCAATCCGGCTCATGCCCATCCTGCCATTCCCAAAGAGCACCGACAAAGGCGCCGATGAGAGCAAAAACAATCACATAACCCCAATTTTCCATCAGAGTACCTTTTACGAGCAGTACTATCAGCGTGAAAACCCCACAGATCAGTGAATCACGTATACTTCTATACAAGACACTTCGAGCAGTAGCTTTTGGGTTGGTTTTAGATTCCTGAAACCCAAGAAATCCCATGTCTTGAGCCTCACATCATTTTATTGGTGATGCAAGCTTGTGAAGCGAAGCTTTGGATCGGGTTGAGAACCCTCTGAACTTCTCTTCAATCAGGATGATGGTGTAGGATTCTCTCGAGCGATGAAATTACTGATTCCAATTGTTATAGGTTTGTTGGTGATTGGAGGCGGGAAATAATATGAAGCAATTCATATCCCTCATTCCCTTGTTTCTTTTCGTCCTGATCACACATTGCAGCGGTGCTGATTATTACATCGATTCGGTCAACGGATCAGATAACAATGACGGTCTCTCGATACGCAAGCCTTGGAAGTCGCATATGAAAGCGGAGTCAGCATCACTGACGGCGGGAGATGTAGTCCACTTCAAGAAGGGATCCGCCTTCTCCGGCAACATTCGGATCAATGAATCTGGCACAGCGGCCAAGCCGATACGGCTGACTTCCTACGGGGAAGGCGAGCTGCCCAAGTTTACCAATCCCACTACCCGCGATGCCAGCGGCAACGCAATTACCCTTGGCGGCGACTACATCATTGTAGAAAAACTGCATTTTCACGATACCCCGGGGGAGCACGTATCGGGCATGATCATCATGACGAGACTGGCTGCACTCCGTATCGAACACGGTGCAGATCATTGCATTATCCGAAACAATGAATTCATCAAGACCGGCCAGGGCATCATGTCAGCGGGCGAGCATGCCTTGATCACGAAGAATTATCTGGATGGCCCGAGTTATGCACTGTGGCGAACGTCAAAAAGCAGCTGGGGACCGATGGGCATACACTTAAATATCGGAAACCAAGAAGTGTCATACAACACTATTAAGAACTTTGGGACCAAAGACAGCCCATGGGGCTCAGACGGCGGCGCTATCGAAATAGATTGCGGTAGATATCATAAGAAAAATATCTACATTCACCATAACTATTCGGAAGGAAATGCTGGATTCATTGAATCCAGCTGGGACTACGATTGGCCGCGATATCGACAGGAAATCTATAACTGGAGAGTGTCCTTTAATGTGTGCTATGATGGACAGTCATGGTTGTTCATGCTGGCACCATGCACAGGCATCTATTTCGATAACAATACGATAGCCCGATACAATGGATTCGGGAGGGCTCAAAATGCTTGCGCACGCCTTGATGTCCGGGGTGGGAACCCTGTTGGTAAACCTGCGGGGGCCCATTTCAGGAACAATCTGTTTATCTATTCGTCCTCTCCTTATACCGGCAACCGATCTGGCGGCGCCCTGAAAACAGCCAACTGGTACTCAAAGTATAAATCCCCCGGCACTAAATATAAGGGTGACAACAGCCAGGCAGGCAGCGGCGATCCGCGCCTTGTCGATCTTGAGAAACAAAATTATCGCCTCAAAGCAGATAGTCCATTACGCGGTAAAGCAATCAACCTAAGCGAGATCTATAAAACGGACTTCGACGGTCGTCCATTGCCTAAGACCGGAAACTGGGATATCGGTGCGATTCAATACAACGCGACCAAGCCGACCAAAGCATTGCAGCCGAAACGGCGACGTCCGTATCCTTGAGCTCCCTTTCATCCACCCAATCGTCTCAGGTAAATCATCAATCACGGTGATCCCCAAGTCTCCCGGGAGATCACACATATCTCGACACAGATAACACAGTTGTCTCCATGACTAATTCTCTAAACTTCCCTGAGTCAATTGCTGATCTGGCCGGGCAGAAAAAGCAGTATGGAGATCCTGCAGGCTAAGCTAGGATTTCTTTTACCACGTTGCCATGTACATCGGTCAATCGAATGTCACGACCGCTGAAGCGGTAGGTTAACTTCTCGTGGTCGATCCCGAGCAGGTGCAGAATGGTGGCGTGGAGGTCGTGTATCTGTAATGGCTTGTCCACCGCCTTGTAGCCCCATTCGTCGGTTGTGCCATAGGCTACTCCGGGTTTGATCCCGCCCCCGGCCATCCAGAGGCTGAATCCGTATTCGTTGTGATCCCGGCCTTTTCCCCCTTGGGCGAAGGGGGTGCGT
>JASLKQ010000131.1 GCA_030747505.1 Verrucomicrobiota bacterium
CATTGCCCACATTGCAGGACTAGTGGCTGCCGGATGCCATCCCAATCCAGTTCCGCATGCCGATTTTGTTACCACTACCACCCATAAGACACTTCGTGGGCCACGCGGCGGCATGATTATGGCCAGGGAAGAATATGCTAAAGCACTTAATAGCAACGTGTTTCCCGGGATTCAAGGTGGCCCGTTGATGCACGTGATTGCCGCCAAGGCAGTGTGTTTCAAGGAGGCGCTTTCCTCTGAATTCAAGGAGTATCAACAACAGGTAATCATGAACGCCAAGGCTTTGGCTGAGGGAATGGAAAGGAATGGATTTCGGCTTGTTAGTGGGGGTACCGATAACCACCTGATCTTGGTTGATGTCCAGGCAAAGGGGCTCACCGGCAAGGAAAGTCAGGAGGTTCTTGATCTGGCGGGAATTACAGTCAACAAGAACACGATACCTTTTGAAACTCTCTCGCCCTTCAAAGCCAGTGGTGTACGGTTGGGGACGCCTGCGGTGACCACGCGGGGCATGGAGGAACCTGAAATGGCGGCAATTGCTGACATGATTTCCGAGGTTTTGAGTGACGTAAATAATGTTGACGTTGCCAAAAAAGTACGCCAGCGTGTCCGCGAATTGACCACGCGGTTTCCGCTCCCTTACTAGCTTACGGACGGTCCGAGTAGTCATAAATCCCCGATAATCCCACTTCATTCCCGGCAGCCTAGCTTTCGGCATGAGAAGGGTGATCGCAAGTCTTACCATGCCAAGACCTACGAATAATAATTCCAATAAGCGTCGGCCACAAAAACGTGGTGGGCGACGGCGTCAATCATCCAACTTGCCAGAAGGCCTGCCCGCAGACGTTGAAGAGTACGGTGAAGATCTCGCTGCACTCGAGGAGGCTGATGGCGAGGAGATTAATATTGGACATCTTCAAAAGAAGGATATTGCCGAGCTCAATACCTTGGCCAAGGAGATGGAGGTGGAGAATTTCGGAACCATGCGCAAGCATGAGATGATTTTTCAGATTCTCCGCAAGCATGCCGAAAACAAGGGAGTGCTGATCGCAGATGGGGTGCTGGAGATTTTGCCCGAGGGATTTGGATTTTTGCGTTCCCCGCATTACAACTATCTGCCCTGTCCTGAGGATGTGTACGTTTCCCCTTCCCAGATTCGCCGGTTCGATTTGCAGACCGGCGATCAGATTCAGGGACGCATTCGCCCCCCCAAAGAGAAGGAAAAATTTTTCGCACTGTTAATGGTCGATAAAGTCGGCGACGAGGAGCCCGAAAAGGCCAAGGACAAGACACATTTTGATAATCTTACGCCGCTCTTTCCCGAGGAACGATTCCTTTTGGAAACCGACCCTGAGGAATACTCCACGCGGGTTCTGGATATCGTCTGCCCGATAGGCAAAGGCACCCGAGGGATAATTGTTGCTCCTCCACGCACCGGAAAGACGGTTCTGATGCAGAAACTTGCCAATGCAGTGCTCAAGAATAACCCGGACACCTACCTCATTATCCTGCTGATTGATGAACGACCTGAGGAGGTGACGGACATGCAGCGAACCTGTATTGGAGCCGAAGTGGTCAGTTCGACTTTTGATGAGCCTCCAGAACGCCACGTTCAGGTGGCGGAGATGGTGATCGAAAAAGCTCGGCGAATGGTGGAGCACGGGCAGGACGTCATGATTCTGTTGGATTCCATAACCCGTTTGGCCCGTGCTTATAACACCGTTCAGCCTCACTCAGGGAAGATTCTCTCCGGGGGTGTTGATGCCAATGCACTTCACAAGCCAAAGCGTTTCTTTGGGGCAGCCCGTAACATTGAAGAGGGAGGGTCTTTGACCATCATGGCGACCGCGCTGGTTGATACCGGCAGTCGGATGGATGAGGTAATCTTTGAGGAATTTAAGGGAACAGGCAACATGGAGGTGCATCTGGACCGGTCACTGGTTGATCGGCGCATTTTCCCCTCCATCAATGTAGCCATGAGTGGTACGCGTAAGGAAGAGTTGCTGTATCACCCTGATGAATTTACGAAGGTTGCGGTACTGCGTCGGGCCCTCACCGAAGTGCCTGCGGTTGAGGCGATGGAGTTATTGCTCTCGAAGATGCGCAAGACTCCAAACAACATTGCCTTCCTGATGGCACTTGATTCGAAGTAATTGAATTTGAGGCATTGGCCATACGTCCTAACATGGCTCAAACTACTGAGGTGATTGTTCAGATTCAAAAACCACTCCGGTTGCCGATCTTTATTCTTGTGGGATTGGGGGTGCTGGGGTGTGCAAAGGAGGATCAGATTCAGGTTTACACTATTCCTGCAGAACCTGCTCCCCCGGAAAGCTGGAGTCTTGCAACCCCGTCTTCTTTTGAGAAAGCCCGCTTTACCGTGTCTGAGTTTGGGGGTTCAGCAAATGTGTCCATGACGGTCTTGCAGGGAGATGGAGGTGGACTTCTGGAGAATGTGAACCGTTGGCGTGGGCAGCTTGGTTTGGATCCAATAGAGCAAAAGGACCTGCAGACTGAATTAAAACCAGTGATGACCCTGAGTGAAAATGCTCGTTTGGTGGACATCAATGGCACCTCCAATCGCTCCCAGCTTGAGGAAAGAATGGTGGGGGTAATTGTTCCCCAAGGGGAACTCACTTGGTTCTATAAACTCATAGGAACTCCTTCAGTCGTGGAAAAATCCCGGGAAGAATTTTTGGGCTACCTGCCTAATTGGAGATAGTCGAATGAAGGATAACCCTATCTTTAAGCTATTCACCTCACTTTGGCTGACGGTTGCTCTATTGTCCCTGTCCTTGGTAATCATTTTTTTGGGGACTTTGGCCCAGGAGCCGATGGGGTTGAATATTGCCGTGGAGCGTTTCTTCAAGAGTTGGTTTGTGGATCAGGTGGCAATGGAGGCGGCGATAAAAAAATCTGCAGAACTCTTTGGCTCAGGTGTGAGCCCGGTGACTTCAGAGCAAATACTAGGAGAGTCAGGGCTTCCGGTGTTTCCGGGAGGGTATTTGGTGGGGACGTTACTTTTAATGAACCTTCTGGTCGCCTATTATCAACGATTCGAATGGTCAACAAAAAAGGCGGGGGTCTATGTCTCCCACTTGGGTATTATTACTCTTCTGGTGGGGCAAATTATTACCGACATCCTGCAGGAGGAGAGTTTTGTGCATTTGGAACGTGGCGACCGCCGCAACTATTCGGTTTCTTTCGATGATAACGCGCTGGTTTTTATGTTGCCTGTAGCTGGCGGTTCCAACCGGGTGGTTTCCATCCCGGAGAAGATGTTGACTGTTGGGAGGAAGATTACCCATCCCGAATTAAACGGACTGACTCTTGAGGTGGAAAAATATTGGGTGAATGCCAAACCCATGACAGCCGACCAAATGGTGAAACTGGATGGAGAAGAGCAGGCTCAATATCAAAAAGAAATGGTGGATCAGGTTTTTGAGGTGATGAACTCCCGAATCAACGGCATGGAGGACCATTTGAGGGAGAACCCTGATGCTGAGCAACGCAGTACGCTAACAAGGTTAAAAGGGCGCTTTTTTGAAATGCGAAGCGGGAAAGTGGAATTGAGAGTTTTGGCTGATATGTTGGGTTTGGTTGGAGAGATGGAAATGGATTTATACGGGCTCAAGGAGGATAGTGAGCGACTGGTTTTTAACAGTCAGGCTGTGCGAAATTTACTGATTAAGGTAAAGGCTTATGAGGATCAGAGAACCATGGGCAGTCTGTTCTCTCAGGCAACAAAAGGGCAACTGGAGGGTTGCACCTTGAGTGAATTCGAAAATAACGCAACAGACTTTATGACCAAGATAAAGGATTTTCCTGGCGGAGCAGGTAGTAATATTTTGAGGAACAGTCAGAAATTTATCGAACGCATTAAAGGTCGTGCAAAGTTATATTATGCAGGGACTGATCAGGGTCAACTGGGTCAGTTCTTCCGGTTTATTCAGCCTCTTCAGCCGGCTTTTGATCAGAATGATCGTAATCTACCCGCAGCTTTACTTAAGGTGACAAATGAAAAGGGTAAGAGCGGCAAATATCTCTTCACCTGTTCGAGTGACTATCAGCAAACAGTTAAATTGGATGGTGAGGGGAGTGAAAGGTGGAAGGCAATCTTTCGCCCGAAACGGCATTACATCGGGTTTGATCTTACCTTGGTCGATCTGAAGTCCGAAACATATCCGGGCACCGATATTGATAGAAATTTTCAGAGTCGCGTGATTGTTGAGGATGGAGAGGGATCACGTTCGGTTGATATTTACATGAACAACCCCTTGCGCCAAGGCGGGCATGTTTTTTACCAGAGTGGGATGAATGAGGACCGATCAGGGACTGCGGTGCAGACAGTGCTGCAGGTGGTGAAGAACCCCAACTGGATTACCGCCTACATCGGGTGCGTGATTGTGACGGTGGGGTTGCTTTACCAGTTTTTGTATCATCTGGTCGGTTTTGCGCGTAAACGCAAAAAGGAGGCCCGGGCATGAAAGAGAGGCAAGCACGAGAACGTGTAATAATATGGCCATGGGTCATTATTGGGCTTTTCACTTTGCTTTTTGCCGTGAAGCCGATGGTATCTCCGCCCAGGGCCGAA
Source organism: Verrucomicrobiota bacterium (assembly GCA_030747505.1). Classification (GTDB taxonomy): domain Bacteria; phylum Verrucomicrobiota; class Verrucomicrobiia; order Limisphaerales; family UBA1100; genus UBA1100. Next base: position 4,595 of record JASLKQ010000131.1, read on the forward strand.
GTAGGCACCTTTGATCACTTTGCCTTCGGAGAATTGCCGGTGCTTCTTGGGGGGCGCATCAAGCCGATGGATACGATTGCCCGTAATTCGCTTCTACAAATCGCCGGGCAGCAGAAGATTGCCCTGGATGGGAATGGACCCAACAAAGAGTGGGGGGATCTTTATGAGTTGAGCCAGAAGGGCAATGGGGAAGGTTTGACTCACCAAAATTTTCAGCAGAAGTTCTATAAACGACCCAGAAAACTCCATCCCACCCAATGGTTGATGGAGGTAATGATGGAGCCCGATGTTGCCGACAAACGGTTTATTTTTCGCATTGATCATCCAGAACTCTTGAGTGAGTTGCAGCTGGAAAAGGTGGGAGTCGATAAATCGGGCTTACGTTATTATACCTTTGAGCAGATGCAGCCATTTGTAATGTTGTTGCACAAAAAAAGGCAGGTAATTGGAGGGAAAGAAGCAGCAACTCGCACTCCCTATGAACGTGCGGCATTTAAACTTGGTCATGCATTGGAGTTATACATCCAGCTCCGGTACAGTTTGCAGCCAAACTTTTTAGCGTTGTCCGATTTTAGCAACCGCCTAAATGGGATTGCCGATTATGCAGCAAATTTAAAGGACATGAAGGAGTCGGCAGGGACTCTTAAAGACCATATAAATTCACTGAAGCTTGATTGGCCTGAAGAGGAACCGTGGCCGCATATATTTTCTGCTTTGGAATGGCATGCTAAAGAAGGCAAGGATTTGGAAAAATGGGAAGTCGAGGGGAAAGCCTTCAATAGAGGTTCAGTTGCTGAAGCAGATACTTTGGGTAAACTCTTTTTTGAGCTGGAACGTTCAGGAGGAATTACCAGTGAGGATTTGATGGCTGGCAAGGAAGGGGAAGTGGTCATCAAGATAAAGGGTCAACTAAAGCAGTTGCAGCAAAGAAATCAGGACAATCCCGGGTTTGCTTCAATCAACCACGTGATAGAGGATTTTCTTTCGGTAGATGAGGAAGCACAAGGGAAGATTGCCCGGTACCTTTTATTGGTTGAAGGGCCGCTGCAAACAATGAATAGCCGGGCGAACCTTTTGATGATTCCACCGGCTAAGCGGTCAGGTTATGCAGAAGGCTGGGAGAAAACAGCTGAATCTACTCTCCATGATATAGGTGCTTTAGGGGAAATTTCTGAGCCGGTTAGCTTATATGCACAAATGAGCAGTGCCTTCGACTCCAGGCATAGTGGAGAACCGGAAGGCGATCCCAAGTCCTTTAATCAAGCCGTGGCTGATTATAATTCTTGGCTTACCAAGAATGGTTTTCAATCCGAGGTATCCAAGGGAAAAAAGGAACATTTCTTCAACACCTTTGCCCCGTTTGCCCGCGCCCAGGGTATATACGTAATTGCCCTGTTGCTGGCCTGTTTTTCATGGCTGAAAATGTCTAGAGGCTTGATTAACACAGCTTTTTATCTGATTGGCCTTGCGTTTGTCCTGCATACTGCAGGTTTGATTTTCAGGATGATTTTGGAGGGGCGTCCGCCTGTCACCAATCTGTATTCTTCAGCGGTGTTTGTTGGCTGGGGTGCGGTGCTTCTGGGCTGGATTCTGGAGCGTATTTACCGCAATGGCATTGGCAGTTGCGTGGCGGCTCTGGTCGGATTTTCCACGCTGATTATTGCCAGCCATTACGCCAAGGACGGAGATACCATGGAAATGCTGGTGGCTGTGTTGGACACAAATCTATGGCTGGCAACCCACGTGGTTTGCATCACGATCGGTTATTCGGCGACTTTTCTGGCCGGCTTTCTGGCGATGGTGTATGTGTTGCGTGGGGTGTTCACCTCCTCACTGGAAGGTGAAACCGCCAAGGGACTCACGCGCATGGTGTACGGCATTATCTGTTTCGCAACGCTCTTCAGCTTTGTCGGGACGGTCTTGGGGGGTATCTGGGCCGACCAATCCTGGGGGCGTTTTTGGGGCTGGGATCCCAAGGAAAATGGTGCACTGTTGATTGTGGTGTGGAATGCGATTATTCTTCATTGCCGGTGGGGTGGGTTTGTGAAGGACCGGGGACTGATGGGATTGGCGATTTTTGGCAACGTTGTCACCACCTGGTCGTGGTTTGGGGTGAACATGCTCGGGAGCGGTCTGCATAGCTACGGGTTTACAGAGGGAGCCTTTCATTCGCTCAGGTGGTTTGCTGTTGGTCAGGTTCTTTTGATGATTGCCGGGGCCCAGCCATTAAGCC
>JASLKQ010000132.1 GCA_030747505.1 Verrucomicrobiota bacterium
GTCCGAACCTCAATCGGCGTTGCCACCAATCCGCTGTCCAGCACTTTTCCCTTGGAATCCTTCATCACATCCCCTCCTTCATCCATCTGGGACAAGGCATAGTACTCGGTTCCATTGGAATCTTTATCCGGGGTTACTTTCCGGTTTTTATATGAGTCAAGATACGCAGTAGATATCACCATCGCATCGTATTGGTCCTGCTTAACCTGCTCCAAACGTTTGGAGAGTGACAACTGATCCTTGTGATAATCCAGATCGCTCCGAAGTTCGTTTAATCGTTTTTTTGATCGATCAAGAAAGTAACTGACCTTTGCTCCTTCGGGAAGGGCTGCCAGTCCTTGAGCAGCCTTTCGGGCTTCCGCCTTGTGGATAACCACATAACTGGAAGGGGCCCAGGCCAGGAACAACCCGGCCACGCCAAACCCAATCCCCCCGGCTAGTATTAACCGGGGCTGAATCCCTCCACGCGATAGAATCCCCGCCAGAACACTCCCCACGGCAATCGATACCCCAATGGTTCCAAACAAATAAACACTCACCTTCTTTTCGGGCAAACCAAGGACAATGGTGTAATCAGCCAAAATCAGAAGCACCGAATAAGCCAGAAAGTAGAAAGCCGCCTTTAACATGCACACCACAAAAACAGGTGTCTCCCCGGAGAGCATTTTCCTTATCGTCCGCAGATAAGGGGCAAAGAATTCCCACTTCACCTTCATCTCCGGAGCACTGGCCTCCAGGGGCGGCATTTGTTTGGCAGCAATCAATCCCAGAATTGCAAAGACCAACAGTGCCAAGCCCGGGAGCCACAACAATCCATCGGGTACCCCTTCCGCAGCCGTTCCGCGGTAGGCTTCATACAATGCCCCACCCACAATCACTGCCAATATCGCAGCCACATTGGTCAGCATGATAATCACCGCATTGGCCATGCTGATTTTGGTGTCATACACCAACTCTGGAATCACGCCGTACTTGGCCGGCCCAAAAAAGGCGCTCTGAGTCCCAAGCAGAAACATTGCGAACAGACCCAGCCAGACGTTATTGAAATAGAACCCGGCAAAAGCAACCAGCACGATGAGAAATTCGGCCTGCTTGACGCGCACGGTCACCAGTTGCTTGCTGTAGCGGTCAGCCAACTGGCCGGCAATCGCGCCGAACAGCAAGAACGGCAGAACCAGGGCCATGGCCACCCAGCTATGCCCTCCCTCTCCCAGCACTCCACTCCAGATCCCGGCAGCAGCCAGACCAAAACTCAGCACCTGCTTCAGCAGATTGTCATTAATGACGCCAAAGAACTGGGTAACGACCAAGGAAACAAACCCCTTGTTGGCCAAAGGTCGTTGGGATTTCTCTTCACTCATCGCCAGGAGACATTAAGGCAACGGTACCAGCCTAAAGAAATTGATATAACACGCATCTGCATCGAGTCAGTCAATGTACTCAAAACATTTCAGAGCCCGGATGGTTATTGGCCTCATTGATTTCATCAAGCCCCAGTTGCACCCCCTCTTCAAACTGTTCGGTTAGGGCCGCCATAGCCAAACGTGGCTTGGCCGCAGCGGCCAATTGCTCGGATACATCAATCGGTTCACCGAACCTAACGTATGCCTTGCGCCTCGCATACGGGCCAACAACCTTGCCATATAAATCTTCCTGTAATTTTTCAATGGTTTCACCTACCCGATCCAGCGTGGGCTTCTCACTGAGATAATTCCCTGCATAACTGAGAATCCTGAAGGCAACGATTGCCTCATCCGCCCAGATCGCAGCCACTGCATGATCGATCTCACGGTCCGGATCGGACCTGACCTTGTGGATTTCCCGGCGAACTCCGCGAAACCGGTCCATCAGATCATCCGGTTTCTTGGGCTCGATCCCAATCTTTTCCTCCAAGCCGGTGAGGATCAATCCAGCCGACTGCCGCAGCAGAGCCGGCAGGTCACTGTAGTCGGGGTTGGGCGGCAAAAACCCGCGCATCTTCAGGTTCCGCTGCACCATGGCAACCCCCACCTTATGCACCTGCCCGACAATTTCATCCTCTGGAGCAAAATCCACATCCAGTTTTTGCGCCATGTCCGCCAACATCCCCTGTAACGCTTCGCGGCAATCAGTCAGGTGCGTTACCTTAATGGATACAGGGACGGCAAAGATCCGCCCCTCTTCCTTCAATTCCTGCTGAGCCTTCATGGCGATGTAAGCTGGGCCATCCAGAAAAGGGGTCACACGATCATTCATCAGATACACGTTGCCTTCAGGAAAAACTGTCAGCCCGTAGCGCCCATCAATCACCGTTTCCACTGCATCCTTAAGTGATTGGCGGTCACTCCCATCGCGGTTTACTGAAAAGGCGCCCATGCGCTGCATCACCCATGCCACCCTGCTATCGCGCTCAAACACGTCATAGGCGGCCATAAAAAACGACCACAATTCGATTTGCCGACAGGCTTCCACCATTATTTGAGGATCGCTATGAGTGGAATGATTGGGCAATAGCAGCAAGCGTGCCCCGTACTGACGATTGATATCCTTGAGGGCCTTAAAATTCTCCACCTGCACCGATTCCAACAAGTGCATTGGTCCGGGTAAATGAAACCGCTTATTTCCCTGTTCGCCCAGCCAAGCCACCAACCGGTTGGGCTTGGGGGGAAAGTATTTGTATGGGATGTCAGCAAACTGCAGCATACAGGCAGTTGGCTACCCTACAAAAAAACGGGCGACATCTCAAGACATCGCCCGCTTTGAATTGATTTTTACTTTCTTAGCCCTTCAATGCCTTTTGTGCACCGGCCGCGGTAATGGCCAGACATTCCTCTATATCAGGAATCGGATTGGCCGAGTTCTCCTCGTATTCCAGACTCAATGCGCCATTAGCCGGAAAGCGGACCTTTTTGAGTGCCTTAAAGACACCCACCACATCGAGATGCCCTTTACCAAGAATCACTCCATGGGTCTTTTTCTTTTGCTCAGCAAAATCCTTGAGGTGAATACCGTATAAACGGTCACCCAGCTTATGGATCACTTCCACCGGATCTTCCGAGCTGCGAATGTAGTGGCCCAGGTCCGCACAGAAACCGATGCGCTTATCATGCCCCTTCACGGCCTTTAACCCGTCCTCAATCTTGTCATACAGGGCATCGGGCCCATGGTTATGGATGGCAATGCGGATATTATATTTTTTAACCAGTTTATCGAGGCTCTCAAAGCTGTCGGGCTTGGGGTTGGCACTAATATTGGGGATACCGGCCAGCTTGGCGAACTGGAAAATCTTTTCATTGGCCTCATGATTTTTACTGAAGCCATTGACTCCATGAGAGCTCACACTCATGTCGTGCTTGGCCAGCTTGGAATTCATTTCACCGATCTTCTTCTTGTCAGGGGTAATCGGGTAATGCCGTCCAAAAAACTCCACCCAATGCAGGCCCAGATCATCAATCTTTTGCAAGGCCCCTTCCTTGCCATCAATACCGAAGGCCCGCAGCGAATAGCTCTGGATCCCCATGGGAAAACCGCCGTATTTCTTGAGGGAAGCAGCGCGAGCATCGGAGAGCTTCACGGACTTGGCCAGAATTTGGGGCACATCAAACCAGGTAGCCCCCGCTGCGGCTGCAGTGGTGAGTGTAGTTTGCAGAAAAGAACGTCGATTTAAGTTCATAATAAAATGTGGACTGGCAAAAGAATGAGCCGTCCACACCCCACTGGCAAGGCCAATTGCGGCGTAGCGATCACTGCCTTGTGCGGATTCGACACGGCACTTGCCAAGGAGATGATTAAATCGAACCCGAAGCTGATTAAGAAAAAGGAGTAACGACTTTCTTTAACGAATTTTTACCCCGTAAAATTTCGCTGCATTCTTCCAAAAGAGCTTTTCAGTCACGCCCTTCCCTTTGGCTGAAAAATGTTCATAGATGATCGCCAATTGCTCCCCATATTCCCCTCCCCGGTCAGTCACCGGCCAGTTGCTTCCATAAATAATCCTATCTTCCTCAAAGGCCTCATACACCACTTCAAAGATGGGCGAATAGTAGCCCACCTTCTTCGGAGCCGGACTCCGGTTACTGCGCTGAAAGATTCCTGAAACCTTGCAGTACACATTCGGATACTTCGCAGCTGCCTGCACTTTCTTGGACCAAGCCGCCTCCGCTGCACCGCCATTAATAATAAGACCTGTCAGGTGGTTAATGAGGATCTTCAATTTCGGTAGTCGCTTGGCAATCAACATTACATCATCCAGATCATAATTGGCCATCAAGACATCCAATGTTAACCCCTTATCAGACAACAGCTTTAAGTCCCGCCAAACTGCATCATTAAATCCAGTGACGCCTTCAGAAAAACTGCGCAGCCGGATTCCCACATAGCGTTTGTCCTTTGCAAACCGTTCCAGATACTTGGCAAACTCAGGCGTCCCTACCGGCAGGTTGCCCACTACCCCAACATAGTGCTTTGTGTTGTGCGCCGTGATATCCAGCACCCACTGGTTGTCCTCCACCAAATCACTCGCCTCCACAATCACGGTAGCCGTAACGCAATTGGCTTTAGTAACTTTATCATAATTATGAGGCAACACCTGCCGGTAAAGCACCTGGTCTGAAGATTTTGGCCAAGGCACCCCTCCCTTGCGCGTGGTGTCATACAAATGAATATGAGTATCAATGACCGGAATGCCCCCAGTAATCCCACCCTTATCCGCAGCAAAACCACTGAAAAGAAAGCCGCCACAAAATAGAGACACACAATAAAGAAACCGAAGTGAAAGCATGGCCAAACTCTTCATCAGGCTCCCTGCCTTGTCCAATGAAAACCTTAAAGTGATGCCTTAATCTCAGCGGCTAAATCAGGCAAATACATCGGCGAACTGCCGCACAAAACCGCATCAGCTCCTGCATCAATGAAATCCTTATAATCAGCCAGTGAAGAAACCCCCCCCACTGCCGCCAAAGCGAGATTAAAACCTTCTGCATCAATCGCGGCCTTGGCCTCACGTACTGCTGCTACACAAGGCTCATGAATGATACGACCCAAAACACCTGCTCTAACATAATCCTCGCCAAAAACCGGACGACCATCGCGGTGCAGTACCTCACGTGAAATTCCATTAACCAGCGTAATTCCATCAGCCACCCCCGCTACTGCCCTTAGAAATGACCGTTGTAAATCGGCATCGGGAAACACACCCACCTTTAAAAGTAAACGCGTTTGCTCTATGGCGGACCGGACTGCCTTGGTCACTGAATCAGCCAACTCCACATCCATATACACCTGACCTTCTGCCGAGCAGACATTCGGGCAGGAATAATTGGCTTCCACCACGTCCGCCCCTGCCTCGGCCGCCCACGCCGCACACTGCGCATAATCATCAGCCACCTGCGCCGCACTCCAACCCGACTCCGGACTGGCGACTACTGACACAATCAACTGCTGACCTTCAGCCAATGATTCCTTCGCGCGGGCAATATCCTCACGCCAAAAGGAGGGATCCATGGACGGCATCCCAAAGCACACCGCTGAACTAATCTGAGAGGGATCTTCAGGAAGATCTTGAGTCGCATGCACTGGCCCGTCACCTGCATCTGCATCCACAAAAACCCAGTTGGGTGGAGGATAACATTCACGTGCTTTTGAACGCACCGTCTTGTAGGTAAGTAAATCCCAGCCGCGCGCCGCATAGCCTGAAATCCATTTGGCATTGGGCAGCAACCCTGCGGCTATCCCAAGGCGGCTATTAACCCTTTCTCCAAGAAACTCTTCCTGAGCGGGATACGGCACCGATGGTGGCGGCGACAAGCGGGGCCCTTGCTCAAAGTTGTCCCGATAGGAGGCAGCAATATCGTAGGAGAAATCCACGGGGGACAAAACTACCGCGACACAGACTCAATGGCTAGTCCCGAACAAAACGGTAGGTCCCTCCACTCTCTACAGCAATTTGTTTAAGCGCTTTCTCTCCTCTCCGTTCCATGAAGGCCACCGTGTTTATTCGAGTCCCAATCTTGGCATTCGCTGTACGAACCCCATTTACCACGTTACCGCCGGAAAAAACTCCATCAGTCAAAAGCCATATCGTCTGGGCTTTCAGATTAAATGCACCATGAAGAGCTGTCATCGGCTGGGTTCCGCCACCACATCCCACCGTATCAATCCATTTAATGGCCTTTGATATATTCTCAGGCGTTGCCTTGAGCAGCCTGTCTCCAGGCATTGGCAACGCCACACTATCATAGAAAAAAATGAAAAATTCCTTTTCGGGAGATAATGCCCCAAGAGTTCGTTTCAGTTCCAACTTGGCTTTATCGAGACGATTTTCCTGACCTGTGCGCTGCTTCATACTGCCCGACTTATCAATCACAAACACCAACCGGTTTCCCTTACTGGAGGTTCCGAAGAAACTTGCCCCCTCTTCAGGCTTTGTATAGAGCATCTGCAGGTTCTGAATGGCTGAAGGATGTCGAGCAAGAGCCGCCTGCCTCCAAAAATTTTCAGCCACCTTTTTATTTTCAGGAACCCCGAGTCCCTCGAAAAAGATGTTTCCCAAATCCACCTGCGCATTGGCATCGCCTGCCTGTGCCCGACGAATTAGTTGCTGCCTTTCGGCCAGGGTAGGAATAACTGGGGCGGCGGCCTCTGGAACCCCGACCGCCTTTCCATTGGCTTTTCCAACGGGAGTATTAGCTGCCTTTGGCTCTGCATCCAATGATTGGGAAGAGTCTGGCGCAATAGCCAACTCAGGTTCATTAACGAGTTTTTTTCCACTTTTGGCCAAACGTGGATTAACCTTTTTTGGG
>JASLKQ010000133.1 GCA_030747505.1 Verrucomicrobiota bacterium
TCTTATTCTGCCTCAGCGAAACTCCAAAAGTTTTATCATCCCCCAGGGCCACATCAATAATGATTGCTTCAATCAGCACCTGAGGCTGCAATGTATCTAATTTTTCAATCAGACTCTTAGCCCGGTCCAGATGACGACGTGTCCCAATGAGCAAAACTTCGTTGCCTCGCTGATAAGATACCACCTGTGTATCTCCGAGGATGGGCAACCCAACCCCAGATACGCCCGTGCCCGATCCTCCCCGAATCTGGCTTAATCTGTTGGCTAGTGAGGAGGACCCACCACTCGTACGACCACTGCCCGTACTCCCTGTTGTACGATTAGCCGTGCTCCCTGTTGTACGATTAGCCGTGCTCCCTGTTGTACGACCGGAGGTAGTATTTCGTGAACCAGTCGTCCCGGTTCTGGGGGTATTAGTCAGGGTAGCCAACACCGCTGCAATATCCGCGGATAGGGCGTACCGGATTTTCACCAACTCGTACTCCTCTTTAACTGCAATCTCCACATCCACCTGCTCCAACATCAATAGCATCCGCTTAACATTAACGGCTGAGTCACGAATGAAGAGAACATCAGAACCTGCTACAATGGATACTGCATTAGGGGTTTTAGCCATGGGGGTGACTAAATCCACTGCACTGGCCGGATCAAGATTCTTGAGAGTATATGACCCCATCACCGGCAACTCACTATCCGGCAAGACGTCATATTCCAAATTCGGAAAGTAGGTTGGTGGAGTTTTGACAACCTCAGCAGCAGCAATAACCTTGATGAATTTTTCCCCCTGTGGAACCACGGCGATTTGTTGCTGCATCATTAATGTCTCATAAAAGGCTTTAGACTCCTCATGGGTAAGGTCATTATTCGCCTTAAAATCAAACGTAACCTTTGGCAGATTCTTCCCAACAATTAATGTTTTCCCAGTTAGCAAGGCGTATTCCTCTAATAATTTATTCAAAGGTTCTCCCTGCATATTGTGGCCACGCCTAATGGCGTACTTCGGTGCTTCCTTTGAAGTTTCTGCTGTCGGCGCGGGCTCCTCAGGTGTTGTTGTTTCTGGCTTCGGAGCCACATCCTGAGCTGTTGTCATGACAGCACAGCCAAGCAGTATGCATAGATTAGTGACGGATTTCATTACTTATTATCCTTCTTTGATGTTTTGGATTTAGATTCAGTGTCAGGCTTTGGATAGCTTGCGGTAAAGGTAAGATCAACCTTGAGCTTCATGCGCTCTTTAGTGGGTGCAATCACCATCTTACTAACACGGATCATCGATTTGCCCTCAGATATTTTCTTTAAAAACCCCACCAAATCTATCAGATCAGATTCAAAAGTAACCATGCGCTTCGCTTCTTCAAAATCCTGATTCTTTTTTCGGAGCGAGGAGGCCCCCCGCTGCCCCTTACTATTTTGTAAATCCAAATTACTTCGCCTCGCTTGACTATCAATAGCCTTCATGAGCGTTTGTGCATGCCGACCATCGGTTACCTCTCCTGTCTCAGCAGTTAGGATTTTGACTTCATCTTCCAATTTCTCCACTAAAACCGGCAAGGATGCCATCGTCTTATTTTTTCCTTCAAAATCCTTTAATGAGGATTGCAGCTTAAACAATTCTGGCCCCATAAACAGCCAGACCACGTTCCCAGTCACCAAGAGTCCCAACAAAAGTAGAATTACCGCACGACGCTCCTGAGGACGTACTCCTAAGTTGTCCAACGCCTCAATCATTTCTCAATACCCTCCCTTTTTAATTGTAGGATGATATTCCAATACTGCTCACCGAGGCGTTCAGAAATATCGGGCGGGGTAACATTCGAAAAAAGTGGACGCCCCTTATCCGTCACTTCATCCGCCAACGCAACGGAATAATCCTGTACGGCACCTTCAGCTGCATCACTATCCAATCTTCCGCGAAGAACAATGATGTTGCCTTGTGTGTTCCTCGATTCGGTATAGTCTATTGAATCCAAAAAAACACCAGCAGGTATATGTTCCGATATCGCTTTCAAGACATTAAGAGCCGTCCCGCGCAGCTCTCGCTGCTCCTCTAACAAACGTAGTTTTATACCCAAAGTCTTATATTCTTTCTGAATCTTTAACGCTTTGCGGTTCGCCTGATATGCCGCCTCCTCCTTGGCGGCCACCTGCGATTTAACCACCCAGTAGAGTGATACTAAGACCACATAAAACATCGTCGACCAAATGAGAACATTCCCCCACACTCGGTCAACATCATCCCTATGGTACATTGCCTGCCTATCAGGCGGCACAAGATTTCCCTGATTTAGCGGCCGCTCGGCCCGGGCAGCAGCGACTGAGGCCATCGTGTTGACTTCCGGCGGCTCCTCAATTTGCACCCCCTTGCCAGCCCATTCGTTTAATACATTAAGCCACTCCTCCCCCAGCTGATTGTCTACCACCAAATGCCACTGAGTATCTCCGGTAAGCCAGCCTTCCATTTCACCAGCCCACGTAGTTGCCGTAAGATGACCGGTTAATTCATTAAGATGTTCACGGGAGCTGATCGTGATTTGTGTGATATTATGGAGCACTCCCTCATCCCACCACGCCATCGTGCATACAATCTTTTCGTTCCCAAAAGAGGGATAAATCCACGCACCGTCAGGCCGTCCTCCTCCTTCAGGGGTTGCCATCAATTGGTGCAACACCGCCGGCTCCAGTCGATCCGGCCGATACCCGATCTTTTCCAGCTCACCAACATATTGCTCCACCACTGCCCGCCGAGCAATCATGACCACAACAGTCTGCTTGTCCCGGTCAGGTTGATACACAGGCACCAACTCAAAAGTCCAGACAGCCTGATTCAGGGGAAGTGGCGAAATCTTATCCAGCTCCAACTCCACCATGCCGGATAACTCGTTTTCTGGACACGGCGGCAGGTGAAGAACACGAAAGTAGACCTCTTGCACCGGAATCCATGCATCATTTTGACAGTGAGGCCGCCACATTTGACTGGCATCACGGTCCAGATGCTTGGCCTGCATAGGCTGGTCAATAACAGTATCACGCACATCCACCATCTTCATCTGGTTCTTCCCTTTGGAGAAACGCCAGAACTGCTGTCGCCCCGTGGAACAGTCCACCACGTTACAGGCATCAGGCAATCCCAAGGCCTTTGGTCGATTTCGTTGCCCTCCTTTAGCCATTAGAAATTCTCCACCGGTTCAGCAGCATCCTCGGTAATCTGCGTCACACGCAGCACCTCCTCAATAGAGGTGACTCCAGCCAAGGCGCGGCCCCAACCATATTCGCGCAACGTCTTCATTCCTTCAGACCGAGCCAGCTGGCCAATGACTGAAGCAGGGGCCCGATTAATGACCTGAGCCTGAATTGCCTCACTATTCTGGAGTAATTCATAAATCCCTGAGCGCCCCTGATACCCTCGTTCACCGCAGGCATCACAACCCTTACCATGCCAGAATTTTGCACCGGGCACCTGAGTGGGCGGAAATTCCACACTCAGCAAATATTCCTTACTCACCACCTGTTCAACTCGACACTCAGGACAAAGGGTCCGCACCAACCGCTGAGCCATCACCGCTTCAATGGCATCAGCCACTAGAAACGGTTCGCAGTCCATGTCAATCAATCGCGTAAATGCACTGGGAGCATCATTGGTATGCAGGGTACTAAACACCAGGTGACCCGTATTGGCCGCCTGGATGGCAATTTCGGCTGTTTCTCCATCACGAATCTCTCCCACCATAATCACATCGGGATCCTGACGCAGAAAGTGGCGCAGAATATGGGCAAAAGAACGCCCAATGTCGTTTTTTACCGCCACCTGGTTAACTCCCGCCATCTCATACTCCACCGGATCTTCCACGGTCATGATCCGTTTATCAGTGTCATTAATGGTATTTAAGAATGAATATAAAGAAGTAGACTTACCTGAACCGGTCGGACCGGTCACCAGCACAATCCCGTGGGGCTTACGGATAATATTACTGATCGGCTCCTCAATTTCTTTGGTCATCCCCAAGGTATCCATGCCTTTAAGGACGCTTTCACGTGTGAGCAAACGCAGGGAGACACTCTCTCCGTAAACAGTGGGGACCGTCGAAACACGGATATCTATTTCCGCACCTTTGATTTTGATATTAATCCGACCATCCTGAGGTAATCGTTTCTCGGCAATATTCATGCCGCTCATCACCTTGATGCGAGAGATTAAAGCTGCCTGAAGTCGGTTCAGTGCTGGAGGCATCGGCATAACATGCAAGATCCCATCAATGCGATGACGGATTTGCAAATTATCCTCCTGTGGCTCAAAATGAATGTCCGTCGCCCGGCTCTTCTGAGCCTGTAAAATGACCTGATTTACAAACCTAATGATGCTCGCTTCCTGATCGCCCTCGGCAATTTCCTTTTCATCGCCGAACATCAACGCAAGGTCTTCCTCTTCGTCCACCTGATCTTGGGCTAACTCATCAATCGTATCTGCCCCAACTCCATAATGTTTTTCGTAGGCCTTGGTAATATCCTCCGAAGGGGCGAGCATAAAATTAACCGGACCCTGCGCCGCAAAACGCACAGCGTTAAGTAAATCGGTACTGAAAGGATTACTGGTGGCCACCATCAAAACCCCCTCTTCCATACTTACGGGTATAACCTTGTGCTGAGAGGCAACTTTGGAGGAAATTTTGAGTCGAGCTTCAGGCTCTGGCTTCACTTCAGAAAGATCAACCGGTTTCCAATCAAACGCCTGACCGATTAATGAAAGGAAATCTTTCTCCGATTTTTCACTCTTCTCACGGACTAGTTCAAACAATGAACCTACAGAATTCTTTATCTTATTCCCATCCTCCGCAGATCCATCCTCCGCAGATCCATTTTGAGTATACCCCATACGCCAATCATCAAACTGATCAGCTGTACACAAGTTTGCAGCGACGCAAAAATCTTTGAATGAAGCGTAAGCCATCCTAACACCCAGCCCGTTTCCGAGCCCCCCTTAATTCACCCCTTTTGCCAGAAAAACTGACCTGACCCAATATATTGAGGTCTGGTGAAAAAGTACCACCTCCAGTGGTGGCGGCAAGCTCAAAACGTGTCAAATTATCACCACAGATAAGAGAAATTAATTCAAAAAACAGGGGGAAACGACCCTGTTTCACCTATCCGTGTTCTGGCGATGGAGACGCAACAAGATCGAAAAAGTTACGTGAATAACCTTGGAATAAACGGAAAATGTAATTTCACTGAACAAATGAACCAGCATTTTCCATTTTTATTGGGGCTTACGACACTGATTTTAGGGTGTAATTTCCTGAAACCATCCCTGAGATTCGAGGGAGATATCGTGGTGATGGACTCTGCTCAGGGCAATTTAATCGTTAGAGCAAAGGGTGGCCAACCTCTTTTAGGGAAAACAATCCGCACCGAAGATCAGATACATTTTGTTCCCAAATTACCGTTCATGGCCGGTCATACCTATGAAGCCTCTTTTGCTGATTCGAGCGGACGACGTGTTACAACCAGCCACACTTTTAGAGCAAAATCCTCTAATCCTTCCTTAACTTCACTTTTCCCCAGTGGGGATACGGTGCCGGCCAATCATCTGAAATTTTACCTCCAATTCAGTGAACGTATGCAGAAGGGAAATATTTTTAGGCACTTCAAACTAATCGACCTAACCTCAGGCAAAGCAGTAGAGGAACCCTTTCGTGAAACAGAGCTCTGGAGTGCGGACGGTAAACAACTCACACTCTGGCTGCATCCCGGCCGACAGAAAACGGGCGTAAACCTAAACATAGATTTAGGGCCGGTACTGGAGCCCAATCGGCATTATGCGTTGGAGATTTCAAGTGCCTGGAAATCTGAATCCGGAGTCCCACTGAAAAAAGCAAATCCAAAAATATTCAAAACCACCACCGCAGATCGTTCCCAGCCCGATCTATCACATTGGAGGCTTATTCCACCAGTTCACCAGTCAAAAAGACACCTCATCGTAAAGTTCAAGAATCCGCTTGATTGGGCTTTGCTTCATACAATGCTCTCGGTATTGGATGAACACGACAACGAAGTGGCGGGAGAAATAATGGTTGAGAAGCAGGAAACCCAGTGGAGCTTCATTCCCCTCAACCCTTGGCTGTGCGGCAAGTATCGCCTGAAGACCCATTGGGAATTGGAGGATTTGGCCGGAAATAATCTTGAACGCCTTTTTGAAGTGAATTTGGAGACCGATCCCAGCCCCACTTTTACCGGCCCGCAGTATATCGAGTTTGAAATCAGGTAACTACGCCTCGCGTAATTCCATGATAAGATCCTTGCTCTCCACCGATTCACCTATCCCAACATTAATTTTATCCACCACGCCATCAGCCGAAGCATAAACTGTTGTCTGCATTTTCATGGCCTCCATTGTAAGTAGTTTATCACCCTTGGCTACCTTGGCCCCCACTCCCACCGCCACTTCGGTAATAATGCCCGGTATTGGAGCCCCAACATGTAAATCATTGCCCGGATCAGCCTTTGCAATGGCCTTTTCCTGAATATTCAAAGACGCATCGGCAATTTCCACTTCCCGAGGGTACCCATTCAGTTCAAAGGTTAGTGTACGAACCCCTTCCTCATCCGCATCACTGACATTGATGAGCTTAATGTAAAGCGTTTTACCCTCCTCGATATCCACCGCAATTTCCTCACCAAGTTGCAATCCATAAAAATATGTAGAACTCGGCAGAACAGAGACATTGCCATATTGGCGGCGAAATTTGTTATAATCAGAAAACACCTCAGGATACATAAGGTAA
>JASLKQ010000134.1 GCA_030747505.1 Verrucomicrobiota bacterium
ATTGTTGTGATTGGGGCTGTGGTGGGGGCTCTGGTGGTTGATGATATGTTTGCCATCCTTAAGCAGACGTGGATCGTTCCTATGACTTTTGCTGCTCTGTTCTGGGTAGGCATGTATTGGCGGCGAGCAACCACAACTGCAGGTTGGGTGACAGTGATATTTTGTGTGATGAGTTTCTTTGTGCTGCCTCGCATTATTCCAGCAATATCGCCTGACTTGCGGTCTAATGAGACATTCTTGAAGGTAACTGAAGTTGTGGAAACAAAAACCGAACGGAAAGCTTCGCCTTCGGATGTAGCAGCGGGAAAATCAGAAGTAGTCGGCGAAACAATTACTGAAGTTAAAAAGACAGGAGGTAAATCACTCTACTGGAGTAATGGGGTGAAAACAGATGTTGGAGTAGCCCGCGGAGAGGGCACCTTCCGGTTCGATATGATTATCTACGACAAGATTCTTGGATTTGATCTGACCAAAGTCCGCAATGCGACACTCTCAACTCTCGATTTGCCATTCAAAATAATTGCGCCATTCTTTGTCATGATTTTAGTGAGTTTATTTACTCAACCCAACAGCAAAAAGGCATTGGACCGGTTATATGTGAAGATGAAGACGCCGGTGGACCCGGATCCTGAACGGGATGAGGCAGAGATCGATGTGAGTTATGCCAAGCCTGATCGGTTTGATGATCGCAAACTCTTTCCCGGTACTCAGTTGGAATTTCAAAGGCCGACCAAAATGGATTTCTGGGGCTTTGTGGGGTGCTTCGCAATCTGTTTTGCCATCATCGGCATCGTGCTATGGGTGTCGAAAATTGGGGCATAACAACGGATGGACCGCCCTTCTTATAGGTAAGCATTTATTGCTTATGAATCCAATTTTGACTCAATGCGGTTGAGTTTTTGGTTGAGCTTACGGTAGCAATGGCCGCCCAGGGCCAGTAACAGGAAGGCGCCTACTGCGGCAACTCCGATCCACTTTGCCTTGCTCCAGATGGACCATCCTGCGCCGATCGTTGAGGCCAGCAGTGCTAATCCAATTGCGAGGTTTAGTGCCACACGTTTGCCCCCCTTGGGCAGGGCATCGCCTAGCAGTTCCTTGCTATTGATCATGCAGAAAAATGTGAAGTAGGCGATTGGTAAAAGTACCATGCCGAATACACTGGTGGGTACTGCGAGTAGAAACTTGGCGTCCGCATTACTCCAAAGAAAAAGGAATCCCAGTGCACCGGTAATGCCGGGAAGAATGGAGCCGACTTTGTGGATGGGCCCGCCCATTTCTGCGCCAAGTGCTTCAGTCAGGCAGAAACCGTTGATCAACATCAGAATAATGATTGTGGAAATGGCCATGCCAACAACGCCGATGCCGAAGATGGTCTGGGATACGGCCTTATTGCCCGTGAGTTTTTCCAGAGAACCGGCAAGTTGAAAGGCATCGCGGCTGACAAGCATGGCGGCAAGTTGCTTATCTGTTTCGTTAGGATCTTTTTCCGGACCGATATGTGCTTGGAAGGCGCCAAGATTCTTGTCGTAACCGCCTTGCAGTTTAGCGGTGAGTGGCGTGGCTTTTTCTGAGGCAATTAGGCCTTCATCAAATTTTCCGTGGAATTGGCTAGCTGATGCAATCATCACGCAGGTGGTGGCAAGGAAGAAGGGAATAAAAAGACCGATTCCAAGATCGAAACTGGCCAATCCGCGGTGTTCGCGTCCCCAGCCCTTGCGAAGCATGGAGTAGGGGAGGAGAAAGGTCATATTAATGCCTACGGCTGTGGCGGCGGCGGTAACCATGCGGTCTCGTTGGGAGCCGAGTATGGTCTTTTTCCAATATTCCGGATCACTGGAACCACTGATGATATCCTTGAATTTGTCCGCGGGTTGCGATAGCAGCGAGAAGTCCGGGATAAAGCCCTTGAAAATAGAACCCCAATCGAGGTTTCCAGCCATGACGGCTACCACGCCAAAGAAGCTAAGGACTACTACGCCCACCATGATTTTGAGGATTAAGTCAAAATATTTGACGGCCTTGCTGTCATACATCAACACGACTATTGTTCCGATCACGAATAGAACAACCGCACATAGTTTGTCGCCGCCTTCACCGGCGAACACACCCAGATTTTGTTGTAGAGCGGCGGTCCCAAGTGAAAACTGAGGCATTGCCCAGACAAGGTTGGCAAGCATGGCGGCGATCAGCCAGCCCCAGCCCAGTACGGGATTGATATGTTCGTTGATGGCTTGAAAGGGTTTCTTGCCGGTGGACAGTGTGACGTAACCAATGACTGACAGCATCAGTACACCGAGGATCATCATGATCGGCTGCAACCAGAGTAGTTGAGTGCCGCCAATTACGCCGAGGTACAGGCTGCCGGCCAGGGAACCGCCGCCCAAAGTGATTGCTCCCTGGAGCCAGCCGGGGCCGGATAGCTTGGTGTAGGTCAGAAGTTTTTCGGAGGCAGGCTTGTACTCAACTTCTTTGAGTAATTCCTTCTCCTTGGCCAAAGAGTCATTCGTCTCGCTCATAAAACAGTCCAGAGTGAACGGGGTTTTAGTGGGAATTGAAAGCCTGAAAATTTAGCGAGCTTACCTCTTCTCGGCTAAATCCAGACAAACCAGATAAGCTTCGCTTCGTAAATAAACGCGCTTATTTGCCATTACAGGGGCAGCCCAGCAAGGATATCTCAATTGAGGAACCATGTAAGAAGCTAACTCAACCGGTTTTTTTGCGTTCAATTCGAAAAGGCCAAATTTACCGGTTTCTCCCAACACAATCAGTTTTCCATCAGCCTGAATGAATGAGCCGCGGCCATATTTTTTCGAAGGTGGACCGTATTTTTGCCAAGCCTCATCCTGGCTCCAAAGCAGTTTGCCTGTTGAAAATTCTACGCAACGAAATTTGGCATCAGGCTCATTGCGTCCACTGAAGGCATAGATATTTCCTTGATACACAATGGGCGTCATCCAGTGTAAACCCAGCACCTCCTCAAGACGGGAGTCATCAGCCTGAATACGGCGTGTTTGATCGCTCCAAACTTCGGTATAACCGCTGAGGTCCTTTTTGATTTTCAGAACGAATGAGCCTTCTCCGTAGTATGCTGAAGAAAAGAAAACCTGGTTGCCTATCACCACAGGATTGGAGGCATTCACCGAATCATTTTCGCGCGCCCGGAACCAGCGCTTGAAATATTCCTTTCCACTTGATGGATCTAGGGCAACCAATCCCTGTCGCATCAAACAAAAAGCAACTCGTTTTCCGTGAACGGTGGCTATTACTGGCGAGGCGTAACTCGCAATCTTTTCCTGTCCGCGCCAAATCATGACGGGTTCCCCGCGCCGGCCAAGTTTGGGTGTACCGTTCCATGTTTTTTTTCCTATACTTTGCCAGACCGTTTTACCTGTCCTGGCGTTAAAGGCCACCATGCCACTATTGGGTTGGCCACCTACCATGGTGAGCAGTAGATCGCCTTCCAGTATAGGAGTGCTGCCAACCCCAAAAAAGTTTGGGATGACCGTAAAGTCTTTATAGGTATCGCGTCTCCAGATTTGTTTTCCGGTGGCAAAGTCGAGGCACAATAGAATCCCTTCAGCCCCATAGGTATAAACGCGATTTTTGGTAAGCAGGGGGGCGCAGCGCGGGCCATTATTATAGCCATAGGGGTCTTCGTAACTTGTGCGATAGGCATGGCGCCATATCAGTTTGCCTGTTTTGGCATCCAAACAGTCAATTACTTCAACATCCAAATGGTTGGCAACAGATTGGGGTAGGGGGATGTAGCCGCGAGAGGCGCGCTGGGTATTGTTTTGTAGTGATAGCTTGAGGCTTTCTACAGTAAGTCTATCTTTGGCTTTAAGGGTAGTTAGTTCGTTATTCAGATATTTTACCACTGATTCAAACGTGTCGCCTTCCTCTATCTTGAAGAGTTTGTTGGCTCGATGGAATACCACGATCTTCCCATCCCTTATTGAGGGGGCAGAGTATCCGGTTCCAATTCGTCTGGAAAATATCTGCTTCGGGCCAGTCTTGGGGAATGAATCAATTAAGCCCGTTTCCTCAGAGATATTGTTGCCATTCGGTCCGAGAAATTGCGGCCAGTCATCAGCCTGTGCATGGACGACACCTCCCAAGAGAAGGATATGGATCTTAATAATAACAGGTAGAGATGGCATAAGCCGTTTTGGCGTCCTGAGAGAATTATCAGGCATTAAAAGGGCGCAAGGCAAACTCATTTGCCATTAAGGTCAATGCACATCAGGTTTTTTTCGCCGCGAAAATAAAACCTGCCATGGGCCAATGCGGGAAAGGCCCGTACTTCTTCACGAGTGACTTTGGAGCGTTGAAGGACAGTATAGTTTTTGGGCGATGCGGCAATGCGTACAAGTTCGCCTCGTTCAGTCAGAACCAATATTTCCTTGTTGGCCAGAGTGAGAGTGCCTGAACGTAACCCGGGTTGATTCCAGAGAACACGGCCGGTTTTTAGCTCAATACAACGTAAATCGGCCCCTGCTTCTTGTCGTCCGTGAAAACCGTAGAGATAGCCATCAAGAGTTACGCAGCTGGAGTAGTGGCAGCTCATGGAATTGTCTCCCGACCAGAGCGTTTTAGTTTTGGTTCCTTCGATGGTTAGTACAGTTGCCCCTTTGCCATAGCTGGTGGAAACAAATATGAGATTGCCCACTGCGATGGGAGTGCAGGCATTGACACTGGCATTCATGGCTGGGCGCCAGCGTCGGGAGAAGTGAATTTTTCCGTTAGATGGATCTAATGATACCAGTCCTTCTCGGGTAAAGAAAAGCGCATGCGATACTTCCGTTATCGGGGAAAGAATTGGCGATGCGTAGCTCGCGGTTTCATCGGTGGATTGCCATCGGAGTTTTCCGTTGGATGTATCAAGTCCGATAATTCCTGCCCCGTTGTTGCCACCTATGTTAAGCAGTAAAGTGTCCTTAACGACAAGAGGCGAGCAGGCAAACCCGAAGAACCCTTTTTTTGCCTTAAAACGTGTGCGAGCATCAAGGGACCATAGTTTTTTTCCGGTTTTGAAGTCCCAAGCGTGAATCTTACCGTGTGCCCCATGAGTGAAGACTTTTCCTTTTGCGATTGAGGGTACCGCGCGAGGACCGTTGTCAAATCGGAAATCATCAATGTAATCTGCCAGGTAGGCAGTCCGCCAAATGGGCTTCCCGGTGGAGCCGTCAAGACATTCGATTATTTCCTGATTGTTGATGCGATGGAAAAGGATCAACTTGCCTTCGGCGATCGCGGGACCTGCGAATCCGGCCCCGATGTTTTTTTGCCAGATTACTTTCGGGCCATTGGAGGGCCATAATGGGAGTGCTTTGCCTTGATAGGAACCATCCCTTCGCGGGCCAAGGAATTGCGGCCAGTCTTCTGCTTTCAGTAGTGTTCCGATTAGGAGTAGGGTCAGAAGGCTGCGCATGGAGGCAAGGATAGCAATTGAGTGAATGGACTCAAGCCCACATCAGAACCAGTGCTGCAATTAGGGCTACACCTACCAGCCACCAGAACCAATGAAGGCCTTGGGGGATAATCTTGGTCTTTTTGTTTGACCCAAATTCGCGCTCCACGAATTCATCGTAATCGAAATCTTCAGCCGGAAGTCCCAAATCCCCGGAACAAGGGTCTCCCCAACCATTTTCTTCGTCAGCTCCACATTCAGGACAGGCAGCGGCACGTGCAGGGATGTCAGTGCCACAGTGGGCACAGGAGTCAGGCGTCCCAGCAAGCATCAACCCATGCCTGCGTATTCCTCATCGGTCTTGAGGTCCATTCCCATCAGGACATAATCGTGATTGATGGCCTGCATGTCCTGTACGTAGTCCTCAAGTTTCAATAAGTGAGTAAAGCCAAGTAGAGCAAAAAGCTTTTGGCCACCTTCTTGTTTATCAATAAACTCAGCTTCTACCTTCTGGAGCCCTGCCATGCGGGCAACGTCAACAAGTTCTTGAACGAGTTTTCCGGCGATACCTTTTTGGCGATACTTGGGTAATATGCTTTGGCTTATTCGCCCAATATGCCGTTTCCATCCCCCTTTGTTTTGAAGGAGCGAGGAGATAGCAACCACTTTGCCTTCATGTAAGGCGAGTAAAGGCAAGCGTGAATCGAGCTCAATATTTTCACACCAAGATTTAATGACCTCTGGGTCAGAAACACGACGTTTGAAGAACATAACCTCTGGTTGGGGCAGGTTTTTGAAGAAACTAAGAATGGCTTTTTCATCGTTTGACTCCAGTGGACGGATTTCAATTTCAATACCGTCGTCGGTGGTAAATGATTTATCTATTTCTTTAAGGGCTAGTTCAAATGACATAATCAGGTAAAAGGTTTGCGCGCTGTGCCGCTAATCAGTTTCTGTTTCTGAGGCCGCGGGGAATAATTCTCCGGTTATGCCTACACTCTTCGCAAAGATCTCAGGTTTGAGTGCTGCTGGATTCAGGCTCCAGCGGGCGGCCAATTGCGATATGTTAGCCGTATTATTGTTGAGTCGGTTGACTTGTTTTAAATCCAAATTTTCAATGGAATCACCATATTGATGGCATTCCATTCCAATTACAGATTCTTCAG
>JASLKQ010000135.1 GCA_030747505.1 Verrucomicrobiota bacterium
TTTCATTATATTCTGCTATTTTTACCTATGGCCAAAGATTGGATTATGAGCTAGGTTACTCCGTCCGGGCGATTTTGCCCCGGAAGTCGGTCGGCTTAGGTTGTGCCGGCATTATTTCCGATAGCTAAGCCTGTAGCAATAAAATGAAAAATCAAAAATACAAACAAGCCTTCACTTTAACAGAGCTACTGGTGACAATCAGCGTTATTGGTATTCTCGCCTCCTTATTGCTGCCCGTTCTCTCGCAATCCAAGGTCAAGAGCAAGCGAATCCAGTGCCTCTCAAATCTTACCCAAATCAGCCGAGCCTTGACCATGTATGGTGGGGATCACGAAGGTCGTCTGCCTTGGCAAATCCTTCCCGCCGACCAAAAGGTAGAGTTAGGGTCGGGTTGGCATGACTTCAGCATGGACCCGGCAGCTATTTTCACTTTAGCACCAATGAAGAACGAAATCGGAAACCCCAGAGTCCTACTCTCTCCTTTGGACCCTGAACGGGAAGCCTCAAACGACATCGTTGCCCATAACTGGAGTAGTTATGATATGACTAGACAAAAGATCATTCCCATGAATGCCGTTAGCTATTTACTCGCGGAGGGGGGTGATTTGGGAAGGTCAGACACAATACTGAGCACCACACGAAACTTAAGCGTCTGCGACTTGGCCCAAGCTCGATGGGTGGGAGCTGATGAAAACCCGATTCCAAGAGATGCCATGGCGGGGTTAATGAGGGGCCAAGGGAATGCCGTCTTCGCTGATGGGAGTGCTCACTATTCAACTGACGAGGATCTGGGAGGATATGGAAATTACACGCGACAACATCAGCTGTCCACTGGAGGTAATATATCCGGGGCATCGTCTACAGTAATGTTAGGGTGTTGCGGAGGGTACGAAGAAGTCCCGATAGATGATGTGTTTGACCCTAAGGACGGTGATTATCACGTCTTTATCATCGATAAATCAGGAAGCATGCGAAATGATAATAGATTGCGCCGAGCACAGAGTGCATTGATCAATTCACTCCAACTATTATCCCCCAAGAAAAAATTCTACGTATATTTTTTCGACAGCCACTCAACAGGTATGCCCGGATCTCCACGGAGAGGATTCGCTCACGATATAGATCTGTGTATTGACTGGATCAACAGCATGAATCCTGGAGGGACCACAAATCCGCTCGGATCAATTAGTGATACCTTCACCCGCATCCAGCCAGATACCATTTGGATACTAACGGATGGACATTTTAACTGCCCTGGCAGAGGAACTGCCGTAAGGCAGCTGATTAACGAACTGAACGCAGGCAACAGAGTAACGGTTAATACAATTGGATTTCACAGTAATCCAGAGCGTGTGGACCCCGTTTTAGGTGTCATCGCGCAGGAAAACGGCGGTACTTATTTTTTCTCCCGTTCAGGTCAGTGAGTTATCTCTCTCAAAAAAAACAACTGCCGAAGTGTTCACTCCGGCAGCTGTACCCAACGCGCTATATGTTACACGCTAAAGAGGCTAACGCGGCACTCTCCAGCACCACGAATACTAGTCTTTACTGAGTCTGCTTGCATACTGTAATTCTACACTTTTTTTATAGCAGGCAAATATCCTGCCATTTATTTGTACCAATTGAGCAATCTCACTTCTGCCGCATCCCCCACCAAGGCCTTGAATTTAGCAGTGTCCTGACCCCGTGAGTGATAGGGATAGACTACTTTTGGCTTAAAGGCCTTTACCGCCTTGGCTGCCGCAGCGACGTCCATGGTGTAAGGCAGGTTCATACAAAGAAAGGCCACATCAATATTCTTCAAATCCAACATCTCGGGCGTACCTTCGGTATCACCGCTAATGTATATGCGTTTACCGCCAAGGTTTAGTACGTACCCGTTACCCTGCCCCTTGGGATGAAAGCGCTTTCGCGGTGGAGTCGTATTGTAACTGGCCACCGCCTCAAGCTTGAAACCCACCTTCTCCGTATCCGCCCCACTGGCTACCGCGATTGTCTTGGACTTCAAGCCACGACTCAACGCTCCAGCCAAAGCAGGCGGAGCAACAAGTTGGGTCTTTGGCCCCACCACTTCTTTTAATACAGCCTCCTTGTAATGATCTCCATGAATGTGGGTCAATAACACCACGTCGGGCTTGGGAAAAGTTTTATACCAAACGGCCATGCCGACAGGATCCACATAAATTGTTTTGCCGCCCCATTCCACAATCATGGTGGCATGGTTAATCGGGGTGATCAACACCTTCCCCTTGGAGGTTTTAAACTCTTCAGCAGCATGGATATTATGGAACGCACACAGCATAACCAAGAAGACAAAAGAAAAGAGGTGCTTCATGACTCAAAGCTTATCCTCTACCCGGAAACAAGGCAACGGATTTACTCCGCCGGTTTAATTACCACTTCAGCACGAATATCGCGCAGCGTTTTCCAAAGAGGTTTCTCAGATTTTTGCGGGCTGGCGCAGACAAAGAGGTATTGGTAGGGGGAGTCCTTATACTCCCAAGTCTGTAATTCAAAATAGAGTGTCTGCATCTTTTTGGTGGCAAAAGGTTCCAACCACATAATCTCGGCCCGATAATTCTTCACATTGACCGACTCTTTCGGTGAAATAACTTTATCCTCAATCGCAGTGACCTTTACACTAAAGCCGCTCGTGTCGAGCTTAGGGTTGCCCATGCGCGCCTTGGAAAGGCCCGAGTAGTAGGTAAAGAGTTCCTTTTTCAGCACCTTGGCATCCAATTTGGGCTTCGCTTCCAGCGCAAAGAGAAAGACGTAGGAAAAAAAATCAGGCTGATCGGCCTTGAACATCCCGGGGGCAAAGAGGATTTCCTCAATGCCCTTTAGTCCCAAATCGGGCGCGAAGCCCTTGGGGGGCAGCGCAATGCGTTCCCCAAACCACTTCGGAGTCGGTTTCTTAAGGACAAACTGCTGTTTTTCAAGCGGCACGGCGGCCAATGTTGAAAGACTGGAAATCAATAAACCTAGGAGGAGAATGAGACGCATGGGAAATATCTATCAATATTCACTCGTTCCGTAAAGAGCGACAGGCTGAGGATTGCCAAAGGGCTCAAAGGAGTGTAGCTACGGGGAATGACTCCACGAGTGTTATTGGCAACCTTCGCCCTCTTCTCCTGGTTGCCTCTTGGGGCAGCAAATAAACTGCCTGAAACAGGGAAAACTTTTCCAGAACTAGCGAGCTTCGATAAGTTAATGCGCTCATTCGTTAAGGAGAATGAAATTCCAGGCGCCGCCTTGGCCGTAGCAAAGGATGGGCGACTGGTCTACGTTCGCGGCTTCGGTTATGCTAATCTCAAGGAGAATGAGTCTATCCAGCCCGAATCCCTTTTTAGGATTGCCAGCATCTCAAAACCACTCACCGCCGTCGCAACGCTGCAACTAGTTGAACAAGGTAAACTGAAGCTCGATGATGCTGTTTTTAACCTCTTGCCACACAGGGCTCACCTACCAACAGGGAAAAGAGTGGACCCCAGATTAGAGAACATAACTGTAGCTCATTTGATGCGTCATCAGGGAGGCTGGAACCGGGATAAATCCATCGATCCGTTATTTCATTCCATTGAGATTGCCACCGCCTTGGGAAAAACCCCTCCTGCCACCCAGAACGACATCATCCGGTTCATGAAAGGCTGGCCGCTGGATTTCAATCCCGGCACACGTTATGCCTACTCCAACCTGGGTTACTGCCTCCTGGGTCGAGTTGTCGAACAAACCACTGGCCACAGCTACGAAACCTACATGAAAGACACCTTTCTTAAGCCCCTCGGCATCACCCGTATGCGCTCAGGCAAGACACTTCAACGGTATAAAGGCGAGGTTACCTATTATCCGAAAGGGCAAATGGCTGGCATCGCAGTAACCGGACCCCATATTGGAGCAAAAGTACCCCGCCCTTATGGAGCCTGGTACATTGAGGCCATGGATTCACTGGGTGGATGGATTGCATCTGCTCCTGATCTAGTTCGTTTTGGTTCTGCAGTCGATAGATTTGAACAATCCAAAATCCTCAACGCCCAATCCATCAAGACCATGCTCACCCGGCCGAAAGGTCATTTTGGGAATGATCAAAAAAATGAGCCAGACAAGGTCTACTATGGGTGCGGGTGGTCGGTCCGGGAGGTGCCCAACAGCAAAAAAACAAACCGCTGGCACACCGGCCACCTTTCAGGCACTTCAAGCATCCTGGTGCTTCGCCACGATGGACTCTGCTGGGCTGCCCTCTTCAACACCAATCAAACTTCCGACAAAAAACGCCCGTCCAAAAAAATCGACCCACTCATTCACAAGGCAGCCGACGCAGTGAAAGAGTGGCCGAAGCACGATTTATTTTCCCGCCCCTAAAAAACCCTCAGCCACTAGGAAATAAAACCCTACCTTCAATAAAGAAACTGGATTGGGCAAGTTTTCCGCACAATTGAGTGTAGGCAAACTAATGACTAGACATCCAATGGTCATGGCAGAGCACACAAAAAAGGCAGAGGTACCCAAACATAGAAGGAAATACAATCACACCTCCAATAGAAACCATAACAGTCATGACCATAATCATGTGCATGAAGAATGCTCTGATCGCGCAGAAGCCACACGTGAAGTCTGGCAATCAAACCTTAATGCCTTTCTCACCAAAATGATGACGGATAAAAAATGAATTAAACCAACAAAAACTCGCGGACAGTTTAGGGCCACATACTGGTCTCCTGAACTGAAAACAGCCATCCAATGAGTGGAAACCTTCAGTGCCTCCGCTTAATTGTCGTTCTCAAATTCGCCAGCCACATTCTATAAGGTCTCCACTCAGAGCGAAGGCGGGGAATGCGCTGGCAACCCCCGCCGCCGAGACAGTGAAGGACCGGCCAAAACACAATTTATTTTCTCATCCAGAGAAAACCTCAAGCCATTAGGAATCATTCATTTCCAGTTGTGGCATGTTTTCATAATCCTCCGCCTTTAATCGGTACTCCAAGTCCTCCTTATCCTGAGCTGAACCTTCGGCTTGGGTAAACGTATATTTTGCAAAGTCTTTGCACCATTGCTCATTTGTATTGAGACACTCGATAGGATACACATTCCCCCCCCATTCATTGGCTTCACGAACCAGTTCGTGTCCAAGTTCATCTGTCGTTTCAAGACAGTCAGCGACAAAACTCGGGGAATATACGGCAATTTCCTTATTACCTTCATTGATTAATTGATGAACAACATCCTCGGTGTAAGGAGTAATCCACTCCTCCGACCCAAACCGGCTTTGAAAGGTCATTAAGACTTGCTCGGGTTTCAGTTGTTGTAGGCGGTCGACAATTAACCGAAAAGTCTCGTAACAGTGCCGGTAGTAATCGTCTCCCTTGCCAACGATCCTTCTCTTTTGCATCCCGTGAAAAGACATGACCAAACGGTCCACTTCAACGCCTTTGTCAATTAGCTCCTTAAGCTTCGTGTCAATCTGTGCCACGGAGTTATCAATAAATGCACGTGTCCTGTGAAAACTTGTGATGACTTCAAAAGTTGGAATATTAACACGTTTGGAAAGATCTTTGGCGAAGGCATCTATCCCGGAGGCTATAGTGCTTTCCGAATACTGGGGAAACATGGGAACAATCATTAGCTTTGTTGCTCCCACACCATTTTTCACATCATCCTCCCAACTGTCATACACCTCGCTAATACGCGGAGTCGAGAGAAGAAAGGCATGATTAACCTCAACGTATCGATCAGGATCGATCTCCCTCAACTCCTTGCTGACACTTTCAGTAAAATTCGCGGTATTGGTAATCAAAGGAAAACTGGAGCCATCCCAAATCCGCTCGTACATCTTGGCAGATTTACTGGGTCGGAAAGGAAGAACAAAGCAGTTCAATATTATCTTCCATTTCCACGGGTTAATATCGATGACCCTCGGGTCTCCCAAGAACTCACGCAGGAACTTCCTCAATGCTCTAGGAGTCGGTTCCTCGGGCGAACCGAGCTGCACAAAAACAACCTTTGTTTTTCGTTTGGGAGGTGTAAAATCAAACATCATTGCTCAAAAATAAACTTAAATAATAACTGTATGCTGAAGGAGCCGCTCTTCAAAGTTTATCTAAAGACCCCTCTCTATCCGAAATACCCCCAAATTTCGACTCAAGAAAGTAAATCAAGCAAAGAACATTCCATAAACCGCCATCCCTCTGGAGCACGCGCTCCAAACTGCTAACAATCCCGCCCATCGTGGAATCAGGGGAGCTCAGTCTGATTATATGGATGTTTGTATTGATTGCCTTCATTTTTTGCTAGTTCATTTCCAGGTGTTTGGCAATCCGCTCAGCTGCACCATAACCGGCCACAATGGAGTCACTCAGCGAGATTCCATCACGAAAGTGCCCCCCAAGAAAAAGCCCGGGCGCCTCCTTTTCAGCCTCATCCATGCGCTCCTTAAATTGGCCAAATCCAACATTGTACTGCGGGATGGCTCTGGGATAGCAACAGGTATGGGTATAGGTTGGATGACCATTTAACCCGACAAGAACGC
>JASLKQ010000136.1 GCA_030747505.1 Verrucomicrobiota bacterium
ATCGACCTATAGGATCAAAACTCTCGAGAGCAAATCCCAGAGGATCAATACGAGCATGACAACTAGCACACGTCTGATCTGTAGCATGCTGCTTGAGTCTTTCGCGAATAGTTAAACCCTGAGCTTCAATTGCTGCATCATCAGCCTCAATCTCAGGGACTACATCCGGCGGCGGTGGCGGTGGATCATTGAACATAACCGTTGCCACCCAAGCACCGCGTTTAATAGGACTGGTACGTAACGGAGTAGCCGTCATAGTCAGTATTGCTGCAGTAGTCATCAACCCGCCTTCACGTCGGGTACTCAACTGGCGTTTACGGAAGGTCTGTGTAAAAGTATTGAAACGGCTGCGATTCCCTCGCTTACCAAACGGCGCCTGAGGCTTAGCATACCAAGCCTGCAATTCATCTGATCGATAGGTATAGTTGCTATCAACAAATAACATGATCGATCGATCTTCTACCTGCACGCTCTCAAATAGTAACAGTGGCTCTATCATCGTTTGCAGGCCAAACTTCCACTGCTCACAACCGATGCGAGAGTAGTACACCTGAAACCGATCAAAGTCCGGCACAGCGGTGATGAGTTGGTCCAGCCGCAGCCATTGGCGTGCAAAGTTCTCGGAGAGAGCGCGGCTACGGTGATCA
This sequence comes from Verrucomicrobiota bacterium, assembly GCA_030747505.1. Classification (GTDB taxonomy): domain Bacteria; phylum Verrucomicrobiota; class Verrucomicrobiia; order Limisphaerales; family UBA1100; genus UBA1100. The sequence continues at coordinate 648 of JASLKQ010000136.1, forward strand.
TTGAGCATGCGGCGCACCTGGGCCTCAAGCACCTCGGAGTTGCGCAATTCACCCTTACGCACGGCAGCCATCAGGGATTCATCCGGGATGCTGCTCCAGAGAAACAACGCCAGGCGCTGTGCCAACTCATAGTCACTAGCCAGTGCCATCTTACCAATGCCATCCTTGGATTCCACCACGTAGATAAACTTTGGTGAAGCGAGCACAGCCGCCACGACGGACTTCATCGCCTGTGTGTATGAGCCGGTACGTTTTTGTTCAACCGCATGAAACGCCGCGTAGCGCTTCAGCACCGGGCTCTCCACCCGCGAACGAAAGGCGCGCTCCAGAAACGTCCGAAGCCGCGTCTCCACCGGTTTACCGTTATCCTTGAAAAACGTGTTACGCAGGCCCGAATACCCGTCAAACTCCGGGCTGTTAACAATCGCACGCCCCAGCTTCAGAAAACTCTCCAGTAAAATTGGCGGGACACTCAACTGCTCACCCTGATTGTTGAAGCCGTGCTCGGCCTGCAGATCAATAGCAAAAGGGTCGACGCCCTTAAGGATTTGTTTCTCCACAATATTTTTACCCAGTGTACGGTTGCCCGCATTTACTGAGTCCGGCATGCGACCAATGGAGGGATCAAAATAGTTGCTGGAACGAATCACCTTCTCTGGCATCGGATAAATATCTCCACGCAATTGCAACAGATCGCGCACCGCGTTGTTGTACTCGTATCGATTCAACCGGCGCATCACCACCGGCTCGAGCTCCATATTTGATTGCAAATATTCGTCTACTAAGTCGTCGAAAAAATGTGCAAGCTTTGCACGTTCGACCTTCGCCGGCTGCTTCTCATCCTCCGGTGGCATCTCCGCCTTGGCCATCATCTCCCCCGCGTGCTGCGTAATCTCGATGTGCTTCAGGAAATCCGCACGGTTGACCAAGGCCTCTAGGTTCACCTTGCCCTTCACCTTCTTCACTCCGTGACACCGAAAACAATACTGCTTCATCATGAGGCGCGCCTGGCCTAAACTAAATACGGACTCAACCGTGGATTTGATCTCCTCGGGCTTCTCTGATTTGGGCGAAAGACTGGTCAGTTCCAAATAATCCAAGCCATACAAATAACCCTCCCCTTGAAACTTCTGCGCCTTTGGATTGCCGCGGATAAGCTTGATAACCAGACGCTGAGGACCTGCCTTCATCTCAAACTCGCCTAGTTCACGCAACTCAGCCAGTTTCACACGTGGCGAATACAAATCCAGTTGGGACTCAATCATCTTGCCGTTCAGCTGCACCTCGAAAACCCCGTAATCGGGAGCTAAAGTCCACTGCATCGCCAGCGTGTATTTGCCCGCCTCGGAAACATCGAACTCGACCGTGTTTGATTCCTCCACCACACCGTGCCAAAGCAGATGGCTGTCCCCGTGCCAGCCTGCGCCATATCCGCGCATTTGCTGTGGTCGTGCCTTCCCTTCCGTGCGCAGATGCAGTTCCCCCTCATAAATCCCCTGAGGGGCCGCCATCGACTGCTTACGGATGGAATGATAATCGAACCGCTCCGACGCTTGGCCAAGCGGTTGAGCAACCGAGATGAGGCAAAAAATCCTGCACAAGCGGGTCACGCGCCAACCATCCTGCGGCGACCCAATTCGCACAAGAAAAAGCATTAAATGAAACGTTCCCGAACTTACAATCTGATACAAGGTCTTGATATGCATGAACGAGTTCATCTTGGTGAATTGACTGCTCTTCATTCGAACTAATCAGAGGGGCAATTGGTGTTGATGTAATTGCGAAGTCTAAAATTTAAAGGACTCTTTTGTATCAGGCAGCTGCATGAGGGAACAGGGGCTCAACATCTCCAATCAGCGAAAAATCGCCCAATAACCCATTTTGTTTTCTTCAGCTCTTCAGTTGCTGACTTGCTGCAGCCAGTTGCGCGCGATTAATTCATGGCCTTGCGGCAGTGGATGAACCCCGTCCCAAATCCACTGCTCAGGACTAACCGCCTTGGCGGCCGCATCGAAAACTTCCTGGGTCTTCACGTGAATGGCATCATAATCCTTGGCCAACTGCGCAACGACACCACAGTATTGATCCACTTTTCCCCTCCATTTTTTCCATGCAACTTCATTCTTCAATCTACCTGACCGCAGGACGAAAGGATCCAGTAACACCAACGGTAAATCGGCTTTTGCCTGTCGGCTGGCATCCAAAATAAACCGGTAGTCCGCTTCCCATTGCTCCAGGGTGCCGCCCCGACTCACGTCATTCACTCCAATAAGTATAGTGAGTAGATCAGGCTTCATATCGATTGCATCCTTTTGCCAACGCGCTTTCAGATCAGAAACCTTGTGACCACTGATGCCGCGATTGAAGAATTCCAGCTGCGCCTCCGGCATGTCCACCCCGAGACGCGAGGCAACCAGGTAAACGTAGCTGTGTCCAAGGTAATGATTGCGATCGCGCTCATTGCGTCCCCATTTCATGTCAGTGATGGAATCCCCCAGAAAAAGCAACCGACTGCCCTTGGCCAGCTTCGGTAACCGGTAGTCGTAGCCACCGACCCCTGAAGGATTGGTGACTGCACCCTGCACCTCGCCCACCTTGCTTGCCGCAACTGCCCCGGTGCAGAGAGCAGTGCCCCTAAGAAATGTTCGTCGATCTAACATCCGTATTCCTTTTTAAAACTAGTAAAAACTAATTCAGTAAATGCTATGACACATGGAGCTCAAATCTTATTTGAGAATTTCCTCTTACATCCTAAACATCTACAGTTTATCTATTCTGAGGCTCCCCCTTATTACCTGGCAGAGTTAAACTTTGGCATTTTGGCTCCTATTGATTTGAGGTGAGCAAGGAGACGCGAATTCAATTCTTTTACTTTTTCCGGCATAACAGAGGCCAAGTTTTTCGTTTCGCCGAGATCGTCCTTCAGGTTAAAAAGTTCCATTGGCCCCTCATAGAACTTGATCAACTTCCAAGGACCTTCGCGAATGATACTGTAAGGTCCCGGGTTATGTCGGTAATGAGGAAAATGCCAATAGATCGCCTGGCGCTCGATGCTTTGCTTGCCCTGAGAGCTCAAGTGTTCAGCCAATGAAATCCCATCGATTGCCCGTCCTTTGGGTAAATCCAATCCTGTGACCTCCGCGATAGTGGGCAAATAATCAACACTGGTTACAGGTTCAGCGCTTGTGACTCCGGGCTTAACCACGCCAGGCCACTTAATAATGAGTGGAACACGAATGCCCCCTTCGTAGGCGTATCCTTTTCCCGAACGAAGCGGTGCATTACTCGTTGGACCCACCAACCCCCCGTTATCAGAGGTGAAGATGATCATCGTGCGATCAGCGATCCCATGCTCCTCGAGCGCATCCATGATACGCCCCGCACAATCATCGACTGACTCCACCATGGCGGCATACTTAGCGTTCTTTTGATTTGTTTTGGGCTTCTTCGCGTACTTGGCCGTCACTTCCGCCTTAGCCTGGATCGGGGTATGAACAGCGTAGTTATCCATGTTAAGAAAGAACGGTTTGTCCTTATGTTTCTCGATGAACGCGACTGCTTCTTCCGCTTCTCGATCTGACAGGTACTGCCCCGGCTTACGTCCCGGCAAGTGAGGAATTCCGCCTCGAATCATCGCATGACGGTGTTTGGGCTGATTGAAAGGATCGAAGTAACTTGGCGGCTGACCATAATCACAACCTCCATAGTTAAAGTCGTAACCTTGTTTCTGCGGATACCAATCATCGGCCCCAAGATGCCATTTACCAATGTGGCAGGTAACGTAGCCGGCAGGCTTTAACAGTTCGGCAATCGTTACCTCTTCAGATTCCATCCAGAGAGCATTCTTGGGAACAAGAAACTTCCGTTTGCCCCCAGAGAAGCCGCTCGGATTCTTTTTGTCTGCGGGAATGGTCCCTCCCTGAAAGCGTGACCGTATCCAGTCGGTAACCCCAAGGCGGCCAGGGTAACGCCCCGTCTGCACGGCGGCTCTCGTCGGAGAGCACACGGCACAAGCTGCATAGGCGTCGGTAAAGCGCATGCCCTCAGCAGCAAGACGGTCGATATGAGGCGTCTCGAAATAACGACTGCCTTGGCAGGAAAGATCCATCCAACCCAAGTCATCGACCAAGATCAGCACAACGTTCAAAGGCTTGGCCGCCTGCACGTTCAGGGTGACGAGGAAAGCCAGGATGAAAACGATATTTCGGATCATGCGGCCGCGGCCTTGAGCGCCTTTTCAATCAATGCCTTGGTCTTGAGGGAGCCCTCAATCGGGTCGATGCCGTGCCCTTCAAACTCAATCGAGATGACACCGGAATAATCGGACTCATAAACAATCTTCAGCATCTTGAAGTAGTCGGTGTTTGTTTCATTCCCTCTGTCATCGAACTTGAGCGCCTTCGCGCACACAGCTGGCGCGAATGGGAGGCTCTTGGTAACACCTTCATAGCGATTGTAGCGGCCAAAGTTGTTGAAGTCCGGCAACAGACCCGCATTAGGACGGTTGATTTTCTTCATCGCGGCCAGCAGCCAGTCCGGATCCTGCGAATTCCCGCCATGCGGCTCGATCACAATTTTCACCTTCGTTCCCTTGGCGTAATCGCACAAGGTGCCCAATCCCTTGGCGGCATTATCAAGATTTTCATCCCGGTTCCCACCCGAACGGCAATTAACACGAATCGCATCACAGCCAAGTTGCGCAGCGCAATCCACCCAGCCCTTGTGCTCATCAATCGCACGGGTACGCGCCTTGGCATCCCTCGAATCGAGTTGGTTCCCGGCGTCGACGAGAATCAGCACGTTCTTCATGCCTTCACCGGTCGTGCGTTTGGCCAGTTCTCCCACGTAGGCATTGTCGGTATGCCTGCCATTGAATGGTCGGTTCCAATACTCGATATGGGTAATATCCAGCTTCTCCCTGGCTAGGGCAGGATAGTCCAGATGATCGAGCTTTCCCTCACCAATCCACCGTTGGAAAGTGTACTCCTGAATGCCAATCTGGAAACGGTTTGGATCATTCTTGTCCTTGGCCAGAAGCGTGGGCGCGAATGAGATAACCGGGGCAGCCAATGCGGCATGACTAATGAATGAACGTCGGGACAGTGATTGCATGGGCTTAATCATGCCGCCAACAATTCAAAAGGGAAGCTAGTTCTGAGAAAACATCTCGCTCAACACCACAGCCTGAATTAGGTCGCGCAAGCCGGCTTCAGGCGTTTTCATTTCGCGCTGGATGGCATCGATGCTCGGGCGATCGCTGCTGTTCAATTTGCGGCCGACGGCATAGGTGAGGAGTTTCCGGCTGAGACAGCGGGTGAAGGTTTCGTCCTGCGCGACAACCAACTTCCTGAACTCGGCATTTGATGCGAAGGTCTTGCCGTCGGGGAGCTTGCCGGAGGCGTCCACTTTCAATTTGCGGTCGTATTGATCGCGCCAACCGCCGATGGCATCGTAGTTCTCCAGGGCGAAGCCCGGCGGGTCGATCTTATTGTGGCATTGGGCGCAGGTGGCATCCGCACGGTGCTTGATCAATTGTTCCCTCAGAGTTGTCGCGCCGCGCACGTCCGGCTCGATGGCGGGCACGTCGTCGGGCGGTGGCGGCGGGGTGTAGTTGAGGAGTTTGTTCATGACGTAAATCCCACGCACCACCGGCGAGGTGTCCACGCCATTGGCCGAGGCCGTCAGGAAGCTCCCATGCCCCAGGATTCCGCCGCGCAACGCATTCGGCAGTCTGACCTTGCGGAAATGATTTCCTTTGAGCCCGGGCATTCCGTAATGCTCCGCCAGCTCGCGGTTGAGGAAACTGTAGTCGGCCGCGAGAAACTCACGAAGCGGCAAGTTATTGTCGAGGATG
>JASLKQ010000137.1 GCA_030747505.1 Verrucomicrobiota bacterium
GTAGACTACCCCATCTTGAGCGACCCCACCAAGGAAACCGCCAAGAAATACGGCGTCGTCACAAGCTTGCGCCCTTTCCCTCACCGGTGGACTTTCTACATTGGCAAGAACGGAAAAGTCCTGAAGATTGATAAGCAGGTTAATGCTGCCAAGGACGGTGCTAACGCCGCCAAAACCCTCAAGGCGTTGGGTATAGAATTGAAGTAAAACTCCCAAAAACAGTACACACAAACTGCCGGTTACCGTTGCCAACGCAACCAAGCCGAACCGGGTGTCTCCACGCGGAACTGTACCAGGCGCCGGTGTTCCACTTCAGTCACATAAACCGTTCGCCCATCTGGACCGCCAAAACAGAGATTGCTTGGACGCGCTCCCAGCACGTCAATTTCACGGAGGACCTCTCCTGATGGTGACAATACCACAACAGTTCCTTTACCATAACGCGTGATGTATAAATTGCCCTTGGCATCACATCGCATTCCATCGAAACCGTAATCTGAGAATTGTTTGAGCAGGGTTTTATTAGCCAAAGACCCATCAGGCTTTATATCAAAAACCCATATGTTTCGCTGCACGCTTTCGTTAACATACAGCTTTTTGCCATCCGGACTCACCTCAATCCCATTAGTAGTGCCCATATCGGAAGCCATACGCGTCACCCTGCCATCGGTGTCGATGCGCCAGAGTTGGCCCGTCTTTTCACTCCAATTGGGATCACTGGCATAGAGCGTCCCGCTGGGGGATATGGCAAGGTCGTTGGGCTGGTTCATCTTAGGCTCATGCGCAAATACCTCGATCTTCTTCGTGGCAGGGTCGATGCGCAGCACGTTATGCTCCGTGTAATCAGCCACATACATTTTACCCGACACATCAAAACGAATGCCGTTGCCAATACTCTTATTGGGTAGGGTCACAAATACTTCAGATTCTCCTGAGGGAGTGGTGCGACCGATGGTGTGCTGGTCCATATAATTTACCGCAAAAATATTACCGGACTGATCACACGCCGGCCCTTCAATTCCAGCAGTAAACAAGTTTGCCTTTGTCAAAGCCGAAGCCTGATACAGTAACTCAGAATCTTTAAATGGAAACTGACAGGCCCCTCCTAGACCAACTAGAAATAGCCCACAGAAGAATATAGAAAATTTCATCTTAGTTTCTTGGGCAATTCAGAAACCAACCAGCGCACAGCATTTCCAATCACAATTAAGAAATTTTTTCGTCATAAATCGGATATGTCTCATGATCCGGCCGGAAATAAATGCAGAAGGAAAAACAGATTCATAGGGAGCCAGTTTTACCTACATACGAACATGGGCACCGCTAAATCAGCCGTTAGCTATAAGCAGAGGTTTATCTCCTCGCTCAATGAGATCCTTGCAAAGACTTCCGGTGAAGCACTCTACAATCCCGCTTTTTCCATTAGCCCCCAAGGCGATCAGATCAAATGGCTCACAATACCCGCTGTCCATTACTTCGCGAACGTCGCCTGACTCGGTCTTGCTTTCGACATGATCAAAACCGTGCGCCCGAAGAAAAGCAACGGACTTGGTCAGCATTTCAGCGCTCCCATTCCCATCATCTGAACAGTGCATCAGCGTAACCTTTGCCTTGGAACGGCCATAGAGCCGTGCAAACTGCCGCAAAGCACGCATGGAGTGAGGGCTTCCATTTACCGCAATCAAGACGCTAAACTCATCATCAGGTTTCCAATCCAGAGGCACAGCGAATACTGGAGCCAATGACTGATCCATAATCTTTTCCAATGAATCGCCCGGCTCATCATCATCGGTACCGTATTCACCGTCGTCACCAGCTCCACTGCCATAGGTGAAAAACGTACGCAACCCAACCACCACACAGTCAAAGTAGTTCGATTCATGAAGGATCGCCGCTGCAGGCGACCCCTGCATTTCAAATTCGCTGCAGCGCACTCCGGACTCCTCACATCGCTTTGAAAAATTCTCGAGCAATTCCTCCATCAGGGAGTGATAATTCTCCTCCTTATTGGCTATACTGGTCTTGGCAAACTTCATCGCTCCCAAGGGAACCGGCCCAACCGAACGCTGAACCCCTTCTACATCCAGAACCACCAACCCTTCAATACCGGCATCGTGGTGCTTGGCCAACCAACAGGCGTAATCGATAGCCGACTCGGTGTAGGTGGATTTATCGAGACAAACAAGAATACGGTTGATCATGACAAAATGGGGCTGTGCTCCCAACTGTCACTATAAAAACACACATTTTGATCGAAGACAATCCTATTCTAGGGATTGGAACACAGCATCTTCCTGTTCATTAAACCATTTGCTCAGGGATTGGCGCATCACCGCAACCCGTGCCTGACAGCTCTTGGCCTTGATCAAATCGTTCATTTCATGTGGATCGACCTTGAGGTCAAATAGCTGATAGCGATTGATTGGGGCGTAGAACACCAACTTCCACTGTCCAACCTGAACCATACGCTGAACATCCCTAAAATAGCCATAACCCGCTTCATGTATAAATTTTTTTGGATTACGAAGAACCGGCACCAGGCTTTTTGCCTGAACGGTCTCAGGAGTTCCAATCCCAGCCAATTCGCAGACTGTGGGATACATATCACGCAAATAACCAAATGCTTTCGTGCGCTGCCCTTTAGCAATACCGGGACCGGCAATAAGAAACGGGACCCGAATCGTATGATCATACATATTCTGCTTTCCCATCAGCCCGTGACTGCCGATAGCCAAGCCATGGTCACTGGTAAAAATCACATATGTGTTTTTTAAGCGGCCATCGGCACGAAGCTGACCGAGCAGGCGACCGACTTGCTTGTCGATATTATCGATGACTGCATAGTAAACGGCCAACTCATCCAGCACGTCGGCCTTGGTTCGCGGCCAAGGCAGGAGCCTTTCATCGCGTCCATCGAAATTCCCGTGGTCAAACGGGTGCCTGGACAAAAAGTTAGAGGGGAGCTTCATGTTGGCGGCGTTATACTTTTTTTCATAGCCTGGTGGATATACCAGTGGATCATGAGGCCCAGTAAAATTCACATGCAAAAAGAATGGTTTATCGGTTTTGCGACGCAAAAATTCCAGAGCACCATCGGCAATATATTTATCGGTCAACGGCGCAAGCCCAATACCTTTACCCAAATCCGGCTTGCCTTCTGCGTTCTTGAATGTCCAGTTACGATATCCGGTAATCACCCGCCCTTTACGTCCGCGAACCTCTTCCCCCCTCTTCCATGTCCCTCCGCCTCCAGTAAAAAGTGCGCGCGTTTCATCGTACCCTCGGGTTACCGGCTGGCCGTCGTTCATCCATTTACCCGAGTACCAAGTAGCATACCCTCCTGATTTCATGGCAGTAGGCCATAAAATCAACTTCGGATCCATCTTTTCCCCTCCCATCCCGAGGACCCCATTTCGAAAGCCTGAGCAACCGGTCAAGATCTCGGCTCTGCTTGGCACACAAAGCGGATTGGAACAAATAAAATTCTCAAAAGTAATACCGTTACGAACCAGCCAATCAAAATTGGGTGTATCGATACGTGGATTACCGAGTACACCGATTGTGTCAGGACGTTGATCATCTGTAACAATAACCAGAAAGTTGGGCTTCGCCGCGTTAAGTTGCCAAACCAGAATCAGTGTCAGGCTGAGTATCCAACGAATCATTTATTTCCCATAGGAACAAGATTACGAATCGTCCCCGTAGGAATCTGGGTCCAAACGCGTTCATGCAGGTAGTATATCAGAAACTTGGCCGGGAATTCGATGAGCGAAATTTTCACAGCCAACCAAACATCATTAGACCAAAAGAAGGCAATAAGTCCCGTGATCAGCGTGGCGAGCAAACGCCAGCTCAAACCCTTAAGCACACTGCGCAAACGCGACTCACGTGGAAGTTTTTCCTTTGTTGATTCGGTTTCGGGCGTCGATCCATCCATGCCCAGAAGTCTACCCCAAAATGAAGTCAGTGAAAATCTTCGTATTTTTACGGCTCTGCAAAACCCTTGCCAATGGAGTATCTCCACCGTCGGCCAGAGAATTTTTTAGAGCTTCTTTCTTTCCTTCACCACTGGCCAGCACCCATACCTCTCGCGCGGCTGCCAGTGCGCGGTAGCCCAAGGTAATGCGGCGCGGCGGGGGCTTGGGACCCGTTACCGCCCGATAGACCGCCTGTGACTCAATGGCTTCCTGATCACCGGGAAATAGCGACGCCACATGACCATCCTCCCCCATCCCCAGAAAAACCAGATCCAGAACCGGTTGACCGGAAGCGTCCAGCTCTGCCACTAGACAAATCTCCTTTTCGGACTGTTCCACGGCAAAAGTTTCATCCTGTTCAGTCTGAACACGGTGAATTTGACTCTCTGGGATCTTCAATGCTTGGAAGAGCGGCTCCACAGCAAGTCTATAATTACTTTGCTCATCCGTAGGAAGAACCACCCGTTCATCCCCCCAAAAGAAATGTACATTGTCGAGCTGGACACCTTCTGCCTTGGCTGCAAAGGCCCTATACAGTGCCCTAGGCGTGCGCCCTCCTGAAAGCGCCACGGTAAAGGGATTCGGTCGGTCATGCTGAACCAATGCCTCATGCCAGCGATGAGCTACAGCTTCCGCCAACGATGCAGAGTCGTCAAAGTGCAGCAAAGTATAACTCATTTGGCAGGCTGAGGGTCATGCCACACGTACTGGTCATTCGCCAAGAGATCCTCAGCAGCCATTGGCCCCCAAGAACCCGCTGCATAAAATTCCCGGTTGGTAAGCGGCTCATCCCCCCAGGCAGCACGAATATCGTCAACAATCTGCCAGGCTGTTTCCACCTCGTCGCGGCGAATAAAGAGTGTTGAGTCCCCAGCCATTGCCTCCAGTAAAAGCCTTTCATAAGCTTCAGGAGTATAGGCACCGAATTCAGAATCGTATCCAAAGTGCATTCGCACCGGCCTTGAGGTAATACTGTTACCAGGAACCTTTCCATTAAACCGAAGGGAGATTCCTTCGTCGGGCTGCAGTCTTAAGGTAATCGCATTGGGCATTAAATCGAGGTCTCCTTTTGCGGCAAAAAGCACATTAGGAGTCGGTCGAAACTGGACCCGCACCTCGCTCGCTCGCAGGGGCAGATTCTTGCCCGTACGTAGATAAAACGGCACCCCACTCCATCGCCAGTTATCGATGAAGAGTTTGAGCGCTACATAAGTATCCACATTACTTTCCGGATCCACCTTTTCCTCCTGTCGGTACCCCTTCCGGCTTTCACCATTAACCGTTCCTGCAAAGTACTGACCTCGTACAACCTGCTTGGCAACATTCTCCTTGGTCATGGCACGAATGGATTTAAGTGCCTTCACCTTCTCTCCCCGCACATCCTCCGCCGCCAGCGATGGAGGAGGCTCCATGGCAACAAGTGAAAGGATTTGTAACAGGTGGTTTTGCACCATGTCACGAATTGTGCCCGACTCCTCGAAATACCCCCCCCGACTACCCACTCCAACGGTTTCTCCCACGGTAATCTGAACGTGCTCAATTGCTTCCCGATTCCATAACTGCTCGAAAATGGCATTGGAAAAACGAAACATCATGATGTTCTGCACCGTTTCCTTGCCAAGATAATGATCAATACGAAAAATCTGGCGCTCACGCGCATGACGAAGCAGATGGTTGTTCAACAACTTGGCCGATTGCAAATCGTGACCAAAAGGTTTCTCCACCACCACCCGCTGCCAGTATTCATCCCCTTCCTCCCACCGATGCAATAATTGTGTTGCGTGAAGTTGATCAACAACTTCACCAAAAAGGCTGGGAGAGATGGCAAGGTAGAAGACCAGATTTCTTTTTAACTCCTCGCTTTCATATCTCTGCAGTCGGTCTCCTAATCGGGTGTAGGCTTCTGCCTCAGTCAGATCACCCTGATGGTAGGAAAGATTTGCAGCGAATGAGTTCCATTTCTTCTCATCCACATTTTTTGTTCGCGAGTACTTCTCCAGACTCTCGCGCATCTCGTTACACCAACTTTCATCAGTTTTGTCACGGCGAGCAAAACCCACCACACGGAATGACTCAGGCATTTGGCCATCCACATATAAATGATACAGTGCCGGGATTAATTTTCGCGCAGTAAGATCTCCGCTCGCTCCAAAAATCACTATCGTACACGGCTCATCGGCTTTTCGATTGGCCTCCAGACCAGCCGCCGCCAATTTGGTTTTCATCTCTTCAGCCATCGGCACGCTCAATAAGCAGGAAAAAACTGCCGGTTTCAATGCCGAATGCTCCGGTGACAAGGGAAAAGATACCACTCCACTGGACGACCAACCGGCACCCGCTCCAGATAAACCGGATATACCCGAGTAAAAATCAACTTAGTTCTGGTATATTGGCAGGTAGTGATATTTTACTGAAAGACTCAACATGGCGAGCGTGGTACTGTAAATGCGCCCGGCATGGCGTTCCATACCGTTCAAACCAACCCAAGCCCCGTCAGCCTGTTGTTGGTCCAGCAGTAC
>JASLKQ010000138.1 GCA_030747505.1 Verrucomicrobiota bacterium
CGGCCGATGAAAAGTAGATTTTCATCACTAAAGAAAACAGGAAGCCAATAATCAGAACCAACCACCACCACGTGGAAAAAAAATCACTCATCTGCTGCAATATCTGAGTTGATAAAGGGAGGGCTATTTTTTGCCCTTCAAAAATTTTCATAAACTTCGGCAGGATATAGCTCATGAAAACAAAAATAAGGATGAACCCAAGCCCAATCACAAAGGCCGGGTAAACCAGTGCTGACACTACTTTTTGTCTTACTTCAGCAAAGCGCTCGTAGTGCTCAGCCAAGCGGAGCAATACCTCCACCAAAGATCCGCCGCTTTCCCCTGCCTTGACCATATTAATATACATGTCTGGAAAAATATCCGGGTGAGACGCCATGGCTGAGGACAGATTGCGCCCTTCACGAACCTCATGCAGCAAGTCTTCACTCACAGCAGGGGGAATCCCGCCGCTTTCAAGATTAATCATGCTGCTTAAAGAAGCCGTTATCGGCATTCCTGCCTTGAGAAGATTAGCCAGTTGACGGGTATAGTTGGCCAGGTCTCTTAAATTGGGTTTTGCACGGCCCTTGTGGCGCGGAATTTCATCAGAAATTACAACAGCACTCTTCATCGACGACGATGAATCACCCCCTCCTTCAGCGGACACTTTAACCGGATATAAACCTTGAGCAGAAATTTTCTCCACCGCCCCAGTTTGATCGGCCGCATTGACGGTCCCGGTCATTTGCTTGCCCTCCGCATCACGTGCTGTGTATTTGAATACTGCCATTATAATTCCATTACATTAGAATTCAGACTACCTCGCCGATACCCGCGTTGATCAACCCTTATTTCCGCGTACCCTATCTCGACAAAAGACGCAGAAACGCGCTCAAAGGTTTCGCGCTCGGTCAATCTGGGCAAATCTTGTGGCAACACCTCGATACTGGCAATGGGCCCTTTTTCATGATGACGAACCCGAACTTCCCTAAAGCCCAGATCATGCAGTGAATACTCGGCACTTTCGATCATCCCGATCTTCTCCAGGGTTACCTCTTGGCCGTAGGGAACCCGGGAACTCAGACAGGGCATTTGAGGTTTTTCTGCGGTAGGCAACCCGAGTTCCACAGATATTTCACGAATCTCATCTTTTGATAAACCAGCCTCCTTAAGAGGTGCCCGCACATTAAGTTCTTTTGCCGCATGAGCCCCGGGGCGCCAGTCACCATTGTCACTCAGATTCTCCCCATAGGTTATCACATTCATCGCCCGCTCCATGGCCAGCTGATTTAGTTGCTTGAAAAGTTCATGTTTACAAAAATAACACCGATTAACTGGATTATCCGTATAATCAGAGTTCTTAAATTCTGAAGTTGTTATAACTTTTAAGGGAAATCCAAATTCCTCAGACAAAGCTACTGCCTCAGTCAGTTCTCTTCGGGGCAAGCTTGGCGAATCAGCTATCACAGCAAGCATTCGATCGGCCAATTGCTCATGGGCGACAACCGCCAACAAGACCGAGTCTACCCCGCCAGAATAAGCAACGAGGCAGGATTCGTACCCACGTAAAACTGCGCGTAATGAATCAAGTTTATTCAAAGCCGACCAAGCAGTCCCCCAAACCAACGAGAAGAGACTGTGAATAAAATAGTAGAATTGTCGAGCCGAAGTTACCCTTACAGAGACCAACCGCTCCTATATTGATGGCGAATATAACGATCCGCTTCAGGGAGGCCTTTCGCCTTCATATTCTTCCAGTCCCAATCCAGTTTCTTATTCCCCACCCTATGTGACACAATCCCCAAAAGCGCACACTCACTTAACGGGCCAGAATAACTGAAGTCTGTCATTGATTTACCCCCCTCCTTACATGCTTTTATCCATTCGGCATGATGCCCGATCGAGTCAGGAATCGTCTTAGGTGGTGCCTTAAACTCCTGAAATTGCTCTGCCGGCCATAGTTCATGACGCCCATAATTACTGATCAACTTTCCCTTCTCCCCTACAAACAACACCCCCGCCTTAAACTGCCCCGGCTTCAGGGCCAAGCCTGGAGGGCGTTCGCCCCCTTGATACCAAGTCAATTTTACCGGCGGTTTTTTCCCCCGGGCCGGGTAGGTGTACTCAACCCGCATCGTTGAAGTTACTCTTTCCGGGCGAGCCTCCCCTATCTGGGAATGCACCGTCAAGGGATGGGATAAATCAAGTGCCCAATGTGCGAGATCCGCGTAGTGGCACCAGAAGTCAGCCAAGGTGCCGCCGCCGAAACTCCAGAAATTCCGCCAATGGAACGGTGCGTACTCCTTCCTGAAAGACTTGTAAGGTAACGGCCCCAACCAAAGATCATAGTCGAGCCCTTTGGGGATGGGGGCATCATCGGGTGAGAGGTTGATTTTACCATAACTTGCATTGGACCAAACATGAACCTCCTTAACCTCTCCAATGGCACCGCTTTGAACCAATTCAACCACCCGTCGATAATTGGTTCCGGAATGAATCTGGTTGCCCATTTGAGTTGCACGCTTGTGCTTATGTGCCGCCTCGGTCATCGCGCGCACTTCACTTACGGTATGGGCAAGAGGCTTCTCACAATAGAGGTGTCTTCCGCTTTTCAGGGCACTAACTCCCACAATCGCATGAGTATGATCAGGCGTACTGCAGACCACTGCATCCAGGTCTTTTTGTTCCAGCATCTTGCGAAAGTCTGAATAGGTCTTAGCGTTGGAGAATTGCTTTTTGGCCCCAGCTAAATTTGAGGTGCTGACATCACACAAGGCGACAATGTTTTCCCCGGAAACCCCCTTGAGGTTACTCGCCCCGCGACCAGCAACCCCGACCACTCCTATGTTAAGTTTGTCGTTTGCTCCTAATACACGGCCCACATAGGGAAAGGCAAAAGCCGTGGAAGTCGCTGCCAAAAATTGACGTCTAGTTATATTTTTCACTTAATTTCCCGGATATAGATATTTCGAAACCACATCTTGCTGCCATGGGCTTGAAGCTCAATGGACCCTTTACTCGGTAAGGGTTTTCCTTTCTCCCAATAATTTTCCATAGGAGTATTGTTCACAACCAGTTTCCCGTTCAAATACACATGTACCCTGTCCTCTATCATCAGGATTTTGAACCGGTTCCAATCCCCGGCAATCCGGTCCGCCTTCACCAATGGCTCACTCAACGCATTCTTATTATTAAACAGAGCTCCACTTCCTGCCGACGCTTTGGGATGATCGGTTCCCCGCGGATCCCAAATTTGCACCTGGGGATTACCCCGCAAATAAATACCACTGTCTCCTTTAGATGCCGTTTTCCAGTCAGCCCACAACTCATAATTGGCATAATCTTCCCTAGCCGTGGTCAAGCTCGCACCTTTACCATCAAACACCAGCTCACCATCAACCACCTGCCAATGCGCCAGCATCAACTGGTCGGCTTTAGCCTCTTCATCCACCCGGATCTCCGGGTCTAATTTCGAACGATTGGTGGGGTTATTATTCGGCTTGGCCAAAAGACCTCTCCAACCCGCGAGATCTTCTCCACTAAACAACCTTTGGAAGCCTTTGGGCTCCTTGTTGTTCAATTGAACACGAGCGATGGGTTTAATCCTGATGTCAGAAAAATAAACTTCATCATTATGCCCGAGAAAACCGACATGACCGCTCTCCCGTAAAAGCCCCGGATGCTTAAGTAACGTTGCCGGATCCTTAATATCGTTCAAGTCGGCATCCAGTATTACAACTCCATTCAATTTAACCTTGATTTGCCTCCCGACCACACGAACCTCCTGTTCATTCCATTGCCCCAACGGCTTATGGGCGTTCACTGCCTTGGGGGCAACAACATCATACAGAGCCCCATGAAACTGCTCAGGCCTTAGTTCTTTTTGATATCTTTCCTCGGCATTTGCATTATCCAGTATCTGCAATTCCATTCCCTCGTAGGACAGTCGCGCGGCCTGCATTGGAGCCCTGATGGCCAGCCCATTATTGGCCCCGTAGGTCAGCTTGAATCGAAACCTCATGATGAAGTCATCGTACTCCTCCTCAGATAAGAGGTAACCGCCACCCCCTTTGGCACAGAAAATTGCCGGAGTAGAAACCCCGTTCTCCACAAGATTGGTTACCCCGAAGCCCCCTCCCTTAGGATTAAGCAAAGTCCAGCCCTTCAGGGACTCTCCATCAAAAAGATTCTTGAAATCACTTTTATCATTTTGAAGGGGAGTGCTACAGCCCTGAACGACAACCAGACAGACGGGAAAGATCAGGTAAATTATTTTCAAACAGAACTCAATAACCCGATCCGGATGGCGTGAAGACATGCTCTTTTTTACTCTTAATACAATGAGGGTCAAAGAAGAAATACCCCCGGCTTCCGGACAACTTTTGGTGATAAGGTTTGCCTAGAGGAATAAAAGCACCGACATTCAGCCAATGAAACGTCGTCTCATCTTTGCTTTTGTCCTGGCAATGTCCGCAACCCTGCTTCTTGCAGAGCTGACTCCTGAGCAAAGCAGCCGGATTACCAAGACCGTTGGCAATATTATCGGTCAAATCCATTACCGGCAAACCAAGCTAAATGATGAGATCTCAGGCCATCACCTCAAAAACTACCTCAACGCGCTTGATTTCGGCCACATGATTTTCCTCAAGTCAGACGTGGAGGAGTTTGAAAAAACACACGGAACCCGACTTGATGATCAGGTTAAGTTTGGAAGCATTCGACCCGCACAACAAATTTTCAATCGTTACCTTGAACGACTGGCGCAATGTAAGGAGCTGGTAAATGAAATCCTGGGGCAAAAAATAGATTTTGCTCTCAATGAAGAATTTAACCCTGTCAGGAACAAACTTCCCTGGCCCGAAAACAAAACCGAGCAGAGAAATCTTTGGCGCGGACGCATCAAAATGGAGCTGCTTGCCGACCGGCTCATCTCCACCCAGAACGGCACGGAACCTGATCCAAAAAAAACCAAAGAATCGGTTGCCAAAATTCAACGCCGTTATGAACGCTTACTCAAAACAATGAAGAACTTTGATCAGGGGGACATCCTGGAAACCTACCTCAGCTCCCTGGCTCGGGCCTATGATCCACATTCGGACTACATGAGCCCGCATGAGGCAGAAAACTTCAAGATCAACAGTATCGACATGAAACTTACCGGCATTGGAGCGGTGCTAACTTCTGACGATGGGTATACCAAGATTGTTCGCATCATGGCCGGAGGGCCGGCTGGACGCAGCAAGCTCATTCACGCCAATGATCGGATTATCGCAGTACAAAACCCGGGTGACAAAGGCCCAACCGATATTCTGGACATGAAACTGGACAAGGTCGTCTCCCTTATTCGAGGCAAAAAAGGGAGCGTAGTGAAACTGACCATCATCCCGGCCGGCTCTGATGAGCCCAAGGTCATCAGCATCACGCGCGACGTGGTAAAGCTTGAGGACCAACTGGCCAAAGGCTACATCATTGAACGCCAACGTGATGGAGAGAAGGAAAAGCTCGGGGTCATCAGGCTACCGGGGTTTTATGATAAATGCTCGGCGCACTGTCAGAAAATTATCGAACGGTTTATCAAGGAAGGCGTGGAGGGCATCGTCCTCGACCTGCGCTACAATGGTGGAGGAATTCTCCAGGAAGCCATCAAGCTTACAGGTCTCTTCATCAACCAGGGCCCCGTGGTTCAGGTTAAGGATTATCGTGGACGACAAAAAGTGATGAATGACACCGACGAGCAGATTACCTATGAGGGCCCACTGCTGGTAGCCGTTAGTCACATGAGTGCTTCGGCCTCAGAAATTGTGGCCGCCGCCCTGCAGGACCACGGGCGCGCCATCATCGTTGGGGGCAAGGCAACCCACGGGAAAGGAACAGTCCAGCAAATCCTGCCCCTCAACCGTTCCTTCATCTCGCGTTTAACCGGAGACTCAGGACAGCTCAAATTTACCATTTCCAAATTTTACCGAATCAACGGGGCCACCACCCAGCGCGATGGGGTCACTCCTGACATTGTGCTGCCCTCACTTCTGGATTATATCGGCACCAGTGAGGGGGATCTGCCCCGCGCCCTTGAGTCTGACAAGATCAATGAAGCGAAATATAATTCGCTGGACCAAGTTAGCTCCTTTTTCACTTCCTTACGCCGCGCCTCCACCAAACGCATCAACTCAAATCAGGATTACAAATATATTTTGGAGGACATAAAACGAGCAAAAGACCGCAAGGAAAACCCGAGCGTTTCTTTAAACGAAACGAAACGCCGCAGAGAGAGTGCGAAAAACAAGGAACGCGTCGAAAGCCGAAACAAGGAACGCGCAGGACGAGACTTGCCGGTTGAAGAATACTACCAAGTCGACCTTAAAATAGCCGAAAACGACAAACCCC
>JASLKQ010000139.1 GCA_030747505.1 Verrucomicrobiota bacterium
GTCCTGCGGATCAAGCACCGCTATTTTTAAGCTGGCGGCTCCGGTATCAATGGCTAAAAATGGTTTCATTGGAAATCTAAACAGAATCGACGAAGCACCCGGCAAGTGCTAATGACAGGTTTCATGCCTCGCCAACCCGCTAAGGCAATGTAACCCGAAAATGGCAAATCGCAATCTTTTTGCTGAAAAAACAGGCTATTCACGGTTGGTTGGACGGAAAATTCCAAGAATAGCCTTGGGTGAATCCATGCCCGCCAAAGCACTCAGTACCCAATACAAAACGCCTGCTCCCAGTAACGGCAAAAACACCACTTTCAAGCGTGCACCCACCGCAACCTGTTCCACCCCCAGTTCCCGGCTCAACCACCAACCAACCCCCCCAACTAAGGCTGCGGTCAGCGCCATCACCGGCAGTTGCTTTCGCAGCCCCGGCAGGGCAATCGGCGCCAACTCTTCCTTACGCCGCAGGGCACGCCACAATAGAGCCGCGTTCAGGGTGGAACTAATCGTATTGGCAACACCAAAGGCCCCTTGGCAAAGGTTCGCTTCAAACTGGGATACCAAAACCAGGGCCAAAATAATATTAAGCACGAGACAAAAAATACTTATCTTAACCGGCGTTTTGATATCGCCCAGAGCATAGAAAGCCCGGACCAGGATCAATACGAGTGAATAGCCCGGTAACGCAGGAGCCAAACAGCGCAGTGCCCAGGCTGCACGTTCGGTCGACTCCTGCGTGAAAGCCCCGTACTGAAAGAGCAACTGCACAATCGGTTCAGCCAGAACAAAGAGGAGCACCGCCGCCGGCAGGTTAAGGAAAAGTAAATGCCGTGCAGCCTCATCAATATTATTCCTGAAATCATCAAATTTTTTCTCTGCGGCAAGCCCCGCCAAAGCGGGCAGCAAAAATGTAGCCATGGAAACCGCAAACAGTCCCTGAGGCAATTCAAGCAGTCTTACCGCATAGCCGTAGGAAGCCACCACGTGTTCCCCCACAAAAAAACCAATGCAGTAGGTCGCTAATACGTTCAACTGAAAAGCCGCCACCCCGATCACTCCAGGACCAAGCCGCTGGAGAATGGTTCGAACTGAATCATCTGCCCAGGGCGAAATCCATTGAGGCCGGAAACCTTCACTCCATAAAGTGGGAAGCTGATAAAGCAACTGCGCCACCCCGGCCACCAGCACGCCCACAGCCAGAGCAAAAATTTGATCCTCAAGTTTAACTCCCCAGCGTGGTGCCAATAGCAGCACACTGGCAATCATTACCACGTTTAGAATCAAGGCACCCAAGGCCGGCAGAAAAAAATGACCGCGCGAATTGAGGATACCCATAACCACCGCTGCAAGGCAGATCAACATCAGGTAGGGAAATACCCACCGCAGGAGTTCAAGCATCAGGGTTATTTTTTGATCAAAATGCCCCCACTCCAAGGCAGCGGTAATTCCCAACAGACCGACTCCCACAATCACTGCCAGCACAACCACCAATCCGCTGATTAGGGCATTGGCCGTACGCCACATGACTTCTTCCCCCGCATTTTTTTCCTGCTCCTTGAAGACCGGAATAAAGGCCGCCATCAGCGCCCCCTCACCGAGCAGCCGGCGAAAGAGGTTGGGAATCATGAAGGCCAACACGAAAGCCCCGGCCACCAATCCATCGCCCATAAAGCGTGCGTAGCAGATTTCGCGCACCATACCCAGCAGCCGACTGGCCAGGGTGGCTCCGGCCATGGCGCTTGAGGATTTCAGCAAATCGCTCATCAGTTCAACCCGCGGTTTTTGTAATGAACAATGCAGAATTCCTTTTCAGCACGCAGCACCGACACTTCCTCAAAAGAATCTTCAAACGCGGGGAAAAACACATCTCCCTCCACTTCACGTTGCACAATCGTTAAGAACAAATCCGAACACAAGGGCAGTGCCTGCTCATAGATTTGCGCTCCCCCGGCAATAAAAGCCGTGCGACCCTCCAGTCGCGGAGCAACCTCATCAAGTGATTGAATCACCGTCACATCCGGGTGCGAAAAATCTCCCCGGGAAAGCACCATCGTTTCGCGGCCCGGCAAGGCTTTCCCGATGGAATCAAAGGTGCGCCGACCCATTACCAGCACCTGACCCATGGTTGTTTCCTTGAACCACTTGAAATCCTCAGGGATATGCCACGGAATTTCCAAGCCGTTGCCGATCACCCGGTTGAGCGACATCGCGGCGATGGCCTTGAAGGCACTCATACCGCCACCGCGGCCTTGATGTGCGGGTGCGGATCGTATTGCTCGAGAGAGAAATCCTCGAAGACAAATTCATGAATGTCTTTTACCTCCGGATTCACCCGCATCACGGGTAACTCCCGCGGTTCACGGGCAAGCTGCTCCCTGGCTTGCTCCAGGTGATTGGAGTAAAGGTGCAGATCACCGAAGGTATGCACAAATTCACCGGGCTTGAGGCCGGCCACCTGCGCCACCATCAGGGTGAATAGCGAGTAACTGGCAATATTGAAGGGCACACCCAGAAACAAATCCGCACTACGCTGGTAAAGCTGACAACTCAGCTCACCATTGCGCACGTAGAACTGAAAAAACGCGTGACAGGGCGCCAGTGCCATTTGATCAATCTCTCCAACATTCCAGGCACTAACAATCAGGCGGCGACTGTCCGGGTTGGTCCTGATTTGTTCAATCACTTCATCAATCTGGTTGATCGAACGCCCATCAGGCGCGCGCCAATCGCACCATTGGGCGCCATATACCCGGCCCAGGTTCCCGTTTTCATCAGCCCACTCATCCCAGATACGAACGCCGTTTTCCTTCAGGTAACCGATATTCGTGTCACCCTTTAGAAACCACAAGAGCTCGTGGATAATACTCTTAAGGTGCAGTTTCTTGGTGGTCAGCATCGGGAAACGGTCCCGTAAATCAAACCGCGCCTGCGCGCCGAATACCGAGAGCGTTCCCGTGCCGGTACGGTCCTCCTTGCCTTGCCCGTTTTCCAGCACATGCCGGAGTAAATCCAAATACTGAACCATGAAGCCCACAAACTGCTGGGCCGCAGGGACCGCGTCAAATGCAGATCATTCCCAGTATTCACGGGTAGGATTCCTTTTGCCTATCCTTTGGGTTACAATCTCTGTTGTGTTGCGTATCCTCATTACCGGCCTGATTGCCACCGCTCTGATGTTGGCGGCTTTCTTCGCGTGGGGCGGCTATTTTGAGGATCTACTCACCGGGAATTCCTTCACTCAACCGGGGAGGTGGGATTGGCTCTTTGTGGTGGGCCTTTTAACCCTTGATGTATTTCTGCCCATTCCAGCCACCGCAGTCCTGGCTTCACTCGGCATGGCCTATGGGCCGTGGCTGGGTGGAGCCATTGGCACCCTGGGCACCTTTGCTGCAGGCACAACCGGTTACCTGTTATGCCGAATCCTCAATGAACGAGCCGCACGTTTTCTCGTGGGCGAAAAGGGAATGGAACTGGGCCTCCAATTTTTCCAGCGCAATGGCGGCTGGGTGATTGCCCTGTCGCGCTGGACAATTTTACTCCCTGAACTCTTGAGCTGTTACGCCGGGCTGATGCGCATGGCTCCAAAGCAGTATTTTGCCGCACTGCTATGCGGCACATTGCCCATGAGTTTTACCTACGCATGGCTGGGCTCCACTGAAACCGCTCAGGAAAATAAACTGTTGGCTCTAGTCATTAGCGCTGCAGTTCCGGTTCTCTTGTGGGGTGGATGGAGCTGGTGGAAAAGAAACAAAAATGAAAGAGAAGATACGGGGCCTAAAACTAATCACTTGCGCTGACCTGGAAGCCCGCCACCTGGAAGCCCAATGGAAGTAGCGTTGGCATCTTTACCTCCCAAACCTCTTTGCTCTATTGAGGGTATATTCCCCGGAGCCTTGACGGGACCATTGGAATCTTCAGGGCCAAAAAGATGAAATAAACCCGCAATACAACCCACCAACAAAACCAAGCAGATGATGAGGATAATTTTTACCGAAGCCAGCACTCCTGTCAGAAACAAACTGATGATCGGCCAAAAAGTGACTAATAGATCAAAGATTAAAAGGTTTCTTATAAAAGGAATTTTAAGAGCTCTTGAAAGCTTTCGCTTGGCCGAGGTTTCAGAAGCTTGCGCCTTCGGAATCTTCTTTTTCTTTTTCGGCTCTGCTTTCCCTTCAACAATATACCCACACTTCCAGCAACGTTGCTGATCTTCCCACGTCCTGATATATCCATCTTCGCACTTAGGGCAATCGCCATCAGAGTTCTCTGGAGAACGTTGTTTCTCAATGGGGCGAGACTCCCTGATCCGCTTAACAATGAGCGGCCATTTGCCTCTTCCCACCACCAGCTTGCCTTTTTTGCGCTTGGCGTAACCAAAAACTTCGATCAAATCGCCCGGTTCTAGCGTTCTCTCATGGCATCGGAATGTATCCTTATGTTCATCCGGACAATCTACCTCATTGATGTACGATTCCATTTTTTTCATCCGTCGGGTAATTTTTTTCTGCATCGATTTCTCAAACCAAACCCCCGCGCGCACTAATACCCCTGTATGTCTTTTATAAATTGACTTAAGTCTTGGCCAAGCCTCTGATTCTTCCGTTACTTTGGAATAAGATTCCCTAAAATTCTTCGTTTGAGTCCTGTGAAAGGAGGACTTACCAATGTTCCCGATTGAACCCAGATCAATTTCGATTGATCCCGACGAGTCGATGATTTGGAAGGATTGATGCTGAGTATCGGACATCAGAGCATCTCTGCTCCACTGGGTTTGCCACGAATAAGTACGGTTTTCATAATCATAAACCTTAGCCAAAAGCCCCTTGGACACCTCCAGTTGGTAGTAAACACAGGACTTCCTTTCCAAAGGACTTGCCATGATCAAATCGCCCGCCTGTACCGTTCCTTTAATCCGGCAAAGCCCTTCAGAGACTTCAGAAATCTCCTGCAAATTAACTGCGCCCCTAACATCATTGAGAGTTTTCCTCGGCCCAAAAATCTTGGCACGAACCCATTCAAAAAATAATTGCAGCCCTACTCCCACAACCAACAAAAGCAATGGACCCAACAAAAGCCATAGCTCCCACCGACCTGACGACATACCTGCTATCATAAAAGTTTTAGGGAGGGATTAGGCATACTTACTGAAAAATAACTACAAAAGAATTCTATTTATGTCGATCAAGACAGTCTCTCTAGGCAACAATCTTGCCAAGGTCATCCAATTGGTTAAGCTCCTTTCATGACCACCTTTATGCGCTCTCAATTTTTCCTCTTCTGGGCTTCACTCATTTTATTTTTT
Organism: Verrucomicrobiota bacterium; assembly: GCA_030747505.1. Lineage (GTDB taxonomy): Bacteria > Verrucomicrobiota > Verrucomicrobiia > Limisphaerales > UBA1100 > UBA1100. Next base: position 5,303 of record JASLKQ010000139.1, read on the forward strand.
AACCAGACCCAATCCGCCGAAATTCCAAAATGGGTGGATCTCTTTAATGGCAAAGACCTAACTGGTTGGGTGGATGTCAATACCTCGCCTGAGACCTGGTATGTCAAAGACGGGTTACTCATCTGCAAGGGCAAACCCATTGGCGTAATGCGCAGTGAAAAGCAGTATGAAAATTTTCTCCTTCATGTGGAATGGCGGCACATGGAGCCGGGTGGTAATTCCGGTATCTTTGCCTGGAGCGATGCGTTGCCCTTTGGCAACCGACTCCCGAAGGGACTGGAGATCCAGATGCTGGAACTGGACTGGGTAAAATTGCATACGCGCAAAGGCAAGGTACCTCCCATTGCTTATGTGCATGGCGAACTCTTTGGAGCCGGCGGCTTGAAAGCCAAACCCGATAACCCGCGCGGCAGCCGCAGTAAATCATTGGAAAACCGGTGCAAAGGCAAGGGAGAATGGAACACCTATGATGTGGTATGTGTGGATGGCGTGGTGAAGTTGTCGGTGAATGGAAAGTTTGTGAATGGCATCAGCCAAGTGCAGTGGAAAAAAGGATACCTGTGCCTGGAATCAGAGGGAGCGGAGATTCATTTCCGCAATTTAAAGATCATGGAACTGCCCCCGGGCATCACCTCAGAAGAACAAACTGCACCCTTGGTGAAGTAGGTCAGTGAAAAGTTGACCCTAGAAACAAAGTAACCAGTTGTTATTTGTCGGATGTCTTTTCCGAATCATAGAGGGCTTTGACTTCGCCGGCCGAAAGCGCGCGGTTGTAGATGCGGATGTCATCAAGTTTACCTTGGTAATAACTTTGATCTCCATAGGCCCCGATTTGAACATCGTAATTGTTTTCGGTCTTGATGCTGGAGCCTGTCCATTTATCTCGTTGCTGTGCATTACCATCAAGATAAATAGAAGCTCCATCCTCATCTACGGTGAAAACAAAATGGTGCCATATATCGTCATGAATCATCGTAGAATTAAAACTTGGCTCGCCATACAGGCCTATTATCCGGTTTTC
>JASLKQ010000013.1 GCA_030747505.1 Verrucomicrobiota bacterium
CCTTTGGCGCCATGTTAGAGAGCCCCCAGAAAGATTCCCATTGCCCAGAATTAGCGGCTCTAGCCGCCTGAACCTCGATGCTAAATTCTTCCACCTTGGGGAGCAGGACCGTCCGGTGAACCGGCCCGGAATCCGGCCCGGAGGGCAGCGGCTGCTGCTCCATCACCAACCGATGGCCATTTCCAGAATCTCTCGGTTCGGTCAAAAATTCTATCCGGCGTAAAGGAAAGTTTTCCAGTGCACGTCCACCCCAAAAGCCCGGCGGGACACGTGCAACAATCTTTAAACGGCTAAATGACCCGTCAGCCTCAAGCTCAAGAGGCTCCTCCGGTTGATTTTCGTACCATGAAGCGCCCGCCAGAACTTCCTTAATGGCTGCAATGGCAACCCGTTCACGATGTGTACTTTCTGCGGCTCCCGCACTGCTCTCCGTTGCCTGTAGTAACGTGGTCCAAGAGGAGTAGATTATCAGAATCACCAGCGATAAAATTGTTACAGCAACCAGGGTCTCTGGCAGCGTAAAACCGTTATGGCAGGAGTGAGCTCGCATGGGACAATCCCTTACTTATAGAAAAAGAAGCCTACAAACAAGGCGAGATTACACTTTCAGGCTTTCTCCAGGGGCGGGCTGAAGAATGTTGAGGCGTGGCATTCTTTCCCGCAGCTCAGCCTCAATCCAGTCGCGCGCTTCGGGTTCCCCGTGGCCCAGAAGCACCGTTCGAGGGGCCATTCCCACTGCAAAATCCACCAATTGCTCGCGGTTGGCATGGGCAGAAAGATCAAAGCAGTCCATATGACAATGGCGCACCAGTTGGCCGGCACTCGGGCTGAAAGGGAAGGGAGCTCCCTGAGGAGCGGCTCGAAAGGCTCCTGCAGGGGTGTCAGGCGCAGCGTATCCGACGAAAAAAATGGAATGGGTTTTTTGTGGCGCCATGCGCACGGTCAGCTCGTGAGACATGGTGTGTTCGCTCATCATGCCAGCAGTGATGACAAATAATTTCCCAGATAAATTCATCTGGTTCACTTTCCTCGCTTCGAGCACCTCCAGATCCAATGCCTCATGCAGATTCAAGTCCGGCCGGCGACAGGGGGCCTTGGACGAGATGAGGTCATAAATTTCGGTAAACACTCTGCCCAGTCCCCCGATGTAAACCGGCTGACGCTTTAGTTCGCCTGCCTGCATGGCCAAAGCGATTGCCGCCAGAATCTCCTGCGTTCTTCCCAGTGCGAAAACCGGAACCAGAACGCCCCCTCCTCCAGCAAGCCCATCACGAATGGAGGAAATGAGGCGTTGCAGTTCTGCCTCGCGAGAAAAGCCAGCAGGAGTTTCTGTGGTCCCCCGCGTGGTTTCCATAAGAAGGATATCTGCCGATAACCCCGCGAAGTCAGCCTTGGGGGAGAGGGATTGGTCATGAAAACAGACATCACCAGTATAGAAGAGGGATTCTTTTTCGTGGGCAACCCGAAGACCGGCTGAGCCGAGCACATGGCCCGCGTGATGAAAGGAAACAGTGGGCGAACTGGAGCTGGCGGTTTCCGGAGAGATCACCCCCCACGGTTCCGCTTTCCCGTATTTAAAGCCCTGAAACAAATAAGATAACTCGTCCACTTCGCCGTGGTGATAGAGCGGGTAATCCGCAATGCCTTTTTCAGCCCTCTGGCGCTTCATGACATTAACCGAATTGTGGAGAACCCGTTCAATAAGAAAATAACTGGGCTCAGTCATGAGCGCGCGAGCGCGAGGGAAATGCCTCAGGGCCACAGGCAGGGAACCACAGTGATCCTGATGACAGTGGGAAATAGCCACCGCCTCGACATCAACATCCGCGATTTGAGAGTAAAGAGGGAGACCCTCCCGGCCCTCAACGCCCGGAGAGGTTCCTGCATCCAGCAGGATATGATGGCCGCCGGTTTCCACCAGCCATGAACTGGCGCCAATAGTATCGGCAGGATTGAGGTTGGTGATGCGCACGGGCACAGGCTAGAGGGCGGGAATGCAGGGCGCGAGCCTTTTGCCTCGAAACGCAGCTCTTCTCTGGATAGCCTCTGGATCTAATGCGCTTGTTGGACCGCTATCTCTTGGGCGAGTTGCTGGTACCCCTGTTTTATAGCCTGGTGGGTTTCCAGATTTTTTGGACCGCTTTCGATCTCTTCAGCAATCTTCAAATGTACCAGGAGCGGGGACTGGGGTGGGGACAGATGGGGAAGCTATATTTTCTGCGAACGCCAGAGTTACTGGCCACGGTTTTACCGATTGCCTTGCTGTTGGCCCTTTTGTATTCGCTAACCAATTTGGGTCGAGCCAATGAGTTGATCGCCATGCGAGCTGCGGGGGTGAGCTTGGGACGGATTAGTCTCCCCTTATTTTCGGTGGCCTTTTTCGTGGGAGTGGCCCTTTTTGTGGTGGCCGAATTTATTGCGCCCCAGGCTGCGGAAAAATCCGGAAGACTTATGGCCTCCGGACACACGCAGGCTGAACAGGAGCTGCAAAATTTGAATTTTCAAGTTCAAGATGATGATCTCAACCAAACCTGGTATGTTAAAAGCTATAACCCGTACACCCGGCAAATGCGCCAGCCTTCGGTTGATTGGAAGACTCGTGATAATGAACGCATCGTGATCGACGCGGCACGAGCCGCGTGGACCAATGGCAACTGGGTTTTTAATTCCGTCGAAAAGAAAACTTACCGACCCGCAACAAGTGATTTACCCTATCAGGTAATCGCAACCAACGTATTGTCGGGGCTGAACCTTGGAGGATCCCCTGAACAACTGCAGGCGGAAATAAAAATCTCGCAACTGGACCGAATTGGGGCGGCAAAACATTTGCGCCTCTCGCTCTCCGACATATTGGCTTACAGGAAACTGCATCCGGAAATGCAAACGGGAAAAAAAGCGATGATTCTAACGCAATTCCACGGGCGAATTGCCCAGCCTTTTACCTGTTTGGTGGTGGTTTTGGTGGCCCTGCCCTTTGGAGCGGCTACCGGGCGGCGCAATGTCATGGTTGGGGTGGCGGGCAGTGTGGGGATTTGTTTCCTGTATTTCATTTTAATGCGCTGGGGTCTGGCTTTGGGAACCGCGGGCCATTTACCTGCAGTGCTCGCCGCGTGGCTGCCCAACCTTGTGTTTGCCTCCATTGGCTTAATCCTGTTGCGGAGAATACCGTGAGCACGCGATCCTTTTCCCCCGAGCAGCAGAGGCGACTTTACCGGGTGGCGCGCATCATTCATTCCACGCTGGAACCAGCGGAAGTATTGGGCTTGATTGTGAAAGAGGCCGTACACTTGGTTGGCGCTACCAGCGGCTCACTGTCTTTGATCAACCCGACGACCGGGCTGCTGGAAATCGAGGCGGCAGAAGGGCTGACTGAAGAGGGAAGCCAGCTTGCTTTACGCCTGAACGAGGGCGTGACGGGCTGGGTGGCACACCATGCCAAGTCGGTTCGGATTGGGGACGTGTCCCGAGATGAAAGGTATGTGGCGGCCCGGCCAGAAGTACGCAGTGAATTGTCGGTTCCCATCTTCATGGAAGAGGAAGTCCGGGCGGTTTTGAATGTGGACTCGGAACGGACCGATGCGTTTACGAAAACCGATCAGGCATTGCTCGAGGAACTGGCGGGGCTCGCATCCCAGATTATCTTTAACGCTTGGCAGTACGAACAACATCGACAGCGCTCCGAGCTGCTCCGTTCCCTTGTCAGCGTCGGCCAAACCATCAATAGCACACTCAATTTGGATGATGTCCTGGAAGCCATTACCAGGGAGGGGGCGGGATTGGGCCGGGTGAAAATGTGTTCGCTCCAATTACTGGATGCAACAGAAGAGTGGCTGGAAGTGCGTGCCCAATATGGAGCAGGCTCCTCGTATCGGCAGCGTCCGCCACTGAGTGTCGCCGAAAGCTTGATGGGGTCGGTTGTCCGGCGGCAAAAACCCCTGCAGGTTCCCAATGTTCAAACATCAGCCCAATATCAGAGCCAGGAAACCGCGCGGCAGGATGGACTGATATCCATGCTTTGTGCGCCTCTCGTTTATAACGGCCAAAGCCTGGGAACCTTAAGTGTATACACTGAAACGCCCCATGTTTTTTCCAACGAGGAAATGAGCACGCTGAGTGCCTTGGCGGAGCTCTCGGCCGTGGCCATAGAAAAGGCCCGCCTTTATGAGCGAACCATGGATGTGGAGGAACAGTTGCGGCGCAATGAACAACTCAGCGCACTCGGCCTGCTGGCGGCGGAGGTCGCCCATGAAATCCGCAATCCGTTAACGGTGATGAAGATGCTCTATCATTCAATGGATATGGATTTTCAGGAAGGGGATCCTCGCAAGGAAGACGCAAGGGTTCTTGGCGAAAAGATGGACCACCTCGACCAGATCGTGGATAATGTGGTGAAATTTGCCCGCAACGCAGAGCCCCAGATGAAACCAGTGCAAGTTCCGGATCTACTGGAGGATCTGGTGCTGCTCACGCGCCATAAATTGCAACACCAAGGGATTGAGCTGGAACGAGAAGATGACAAAGGGCTGCCAGCAGTTAATGGAGATGCCACCCAACTGTCGCAGGCTTTTCTCAACCTCATTTTGAACGGGGCGGAGGCGATGCCCAACGGGGGAACCCTGCGCATAGAGACACGAAAAGCCGATAAGGGCATAGCCGTTTCCTTTGCAGACACCGGCGAGGGAATGACCCAGGCACAGCAGGATCAGGCTTTCACCGGGATGCTGAGTACATCAAAGGAAAAAGGCTGCGGTCTGGGTCTGGCAATAGTAGCCAAGGTTGTCGAAGCCCACGGCGGTCGGTTGCACGTGGAATCAACACAGGAGTCGGGCACCAATATAACGCTGAGCCTCTAGTGGGACAGAAAAAGCCGCCCCCAGAAAATTTCCGGCGACGGCACCCTGCCCGAGCTACCCAACGCGAATTGCCTCAGACAAGGTTCCGCATGGTACCCTGCGCACCCAAAAGGGGGTTAATTGATTCGAAATGCTGCTGCATCGACTAAATCGATGGACCTAGGCACATACAAACCGAACTACAGCCAGAGAAACAGAGCGATCAGATAGGGTCGTTGTCTAGATAAACTCGTTGATGAGGTTCTCCAGAAATTCCTGACGACCGCTGGCGTTGGGGGCCCCCTCGCCCTTGTCCAACATGTAGGCATCAAGGCTTTCAAAGGAGGCTTGGCCGCCCTCGATGTCTTTGCCAATGCCAGTGTCCCAGCTGCCATAGCGTTCTTTCACAAAATTCTCCAATCGGCCATCGGCGCGAATGGCTGCAGCGATCTTCAGTCCGCGAGCGAAGGCGTCCATACCGCCGATGTGCGCATGGAAAAGATCGATGGGCTCATGGCTTTCGCGGCGCACCTTGGCGTCGAAGTTTACACCGCCGGGAGCAAGGCCGCCGTGCTTGAGAATGGCGAGCATGCACTTGGTGGTGAGATAGATATCGGTCGGGAACTGGTCGGTATCCCAGCCCAGCAGCAGGTCACCGGTGTTGGCATCCATTGACCCTAGGAAGCCCTGCGAACCGGCATACTCAAGTTCATGTTCCATGGTATGGCCGGCCAAGGTTGCATGGTTGGTTTCAAGATTCAGCTTAATGTGATCCTCTAGGCCGTTGGCGCGAATGAAGTTGATGCACGCAGCGGCATCGAAATCGTATTGGTGCTTGGTTGGCTCCTTGGGCTTGGGCTCAAAGAGAAACTGGCCCGTAAAGCCAATCTGTTTGGCGTAATCAATAGCCATATGCATGAAGGTGGCCAGATGATCCATCTCGCGTTTCATGTCGGTGTTCCACAGGTTCTGGTACCCCTCACGGCCGCCCCAGAAAACATAGTTGGTGCCGCCCAATTCCTTGGTCACCTCAATCATCTTCTTGACCTGTGCTGCAGCAAAAGCAAACGCATCGGCATTACAGCTGGTGGCCGCACCGTGCATGTAGCGCGGATTGCTAAAGAGGTTGGCCGTGCCCCACAAAAGCTGCAGGCCCGTGCGATCCTGTTCCTCTTTTAGCACCGAAACAACCGCATCCAGATTATCATTGGACTCCGCCAGGGATTCGCCTTCGGGAGCCACGTCGCGGTCATGAAAACAGTAGAAGGGAGCGCCCAGTTTTTCCAGGAATTCAAAAAAAACGCGCGCACGGTTCTGGGCATTGGCCACGTCATCAGCTCCTTCCCACGGGCGCAGCGCGGTGCCCGGTCCAAAGGGGTCGGCCCCCTCGCCCCGCATCGTATGCCAGTAGGCCACGCCAAAGCGAAAATGCTCCTGCATGGTTTTGCCCTCAACCTCTTCAGCGGCGTTGTAGTGCTTGAAGGAAAGCGGGTTCTTGGACTCCGCGCCCTCATACTCGATTTTTTTTACGTCAGGAAAAAATTCAGCCATGAAAATAAAAATGGGTTCGCGCGCATTGGAAGGAACCTTCAGCGCCAAGTCAAGGGAAAGGGGGACTACCAAACCTCCACTGGCCCCTTGGGGACAGGGATGGCTCTGCGCGCTTCAGTGCCAGGTTCCTCCTCTTGTGTGGAGGAGGAGCCCAAGGGGGCCGGTTCAAATTGGGGAAGGAGCCTGCCTTCCTCATCGGTGAATTGCGTGCGCCATTCAAGGTAGTCGGCCAGCACGCGTTCAAAGTCATCCGGGGAGCCGATCTGCACAATGGCCTTGTTGAAGGGTTTGACGGGGCCAAAACGCTTGGCGTACCACGGGGCCACCTTGCGAAACATCACGCAGCCGCGATCTTCGCCGAAAACCTCCGTCATCAACCCGAAGTGCCGACGCAATACACCGAGGCGTTCGTTAAAGCTTGGCTCAGGCGGCAGTTTGCCCGTCTCGAGATATTGCCGTGTATGCTTGAAAATCCACGGGTTGTAAAATGCGCCGCGGCCGATGGAGACACCCGCGCAGCCGGTTTTCTCCAGCATCCCTTTGGCCGCCTCGGGTGTGGTCACGTCTCCATTGCCCACCACCGGCAAGCCGGGCACAGCCTCGACGACCTTGCCGATGCCATCAAGATTCACAGTCCCTTCAAATCCTTGAGCACGCGTGCGGCCGTGGACGAAGATGGCGCCGATCCCGGCGTCCTCCAGTGCGCGCGCAAGGTCAGGCGCAGTGATATTGTCTTCATCCCACCCCAGGCGCATCTTGGCAGTTACAGGAATTTTTAGGGCCTCCACCATGCCGCGCACGAGCTTCTGTGTCTTGTCCCGTTCAGTCATCATCGCCGAGCCGCCGCCAGTCTTCACCACCTTGCGCACCGGACAGCCCATGTTGATGTCGATAGCTGAGATACCGACGGATTCCAGATAAAGGGCTGCATCACGCATTTCCTCAGGGATCCCCCCAAAGAGCTGCACGGCTAGTGGGCGGTCATCGTTATTGGTTTCAATGAGTTTGAGCGCCTTGGGATTGCGTTCAATGAGTGAACGGGCATTGACCAGATCTGTAGTGCACAGGTCCACCCCGCCCAGCTCCCGGATAACCAGCCGGAAAGGCAGGTTCGTGTAGCCAGCCAACGGCGAAAGAAAGAGGTTCGATTCCAGCTTTAATGTGCCCAATTCAAACACGCGAGAAGGATGGCCGTAAGAAGGTAGAAAAAAAATGAAAAAGACTCCGCCGGCTCCAGCCGCAAAAAACTTTATTTGGAAGCAAGATTGCCCTCTTCCCCAGCACATAAGGAGGGGAAAGGATTAATCAATGAAGAAAACAAGCTTAATATTCTTCTTCATCGCGACCATCACGCCCCCGGCTTTTTGGGCTGCTTGTTTTCGGCGAGTATCCCTGCAGCAGAAATCGGTCTCTTTGAGGGTACGATTGCAGTCGTTTCCGTCTAATGGGGAGTTCAAGGCCTTACGCATACCCTCGACAGGCATAATTGAGGGGGGGGGCGAGATTTAACTAGAAATAATGGGGTTTTTGGCACCGATACTGCTAATTTCAGGATAACAAAAAGAGGCCAAATTTAAGGTGCAGAGGAATTAGGCATGAAAAAGGCAAAAAATAAAGATTCAGGATTTACGTTGATTGAATTGATGGTGGTCATATCTATCATTGGCATTCTTGCGGGCCTCTTACTTCCTGCCCTGGCGAAAGCCAAAGCCAAGTCGAGCCGAATTAAATGTGTAAACAATGTTGGGCAGACCGGCAGGGCCCTCTTGAGTTTTGCAAGCAGTAACAGAGGCCGTTTTCCATGGCAACTCACCCCGATTTCCAGAGCCCATTATTTTGGTATGGCAAGTCCTCATTGTGTAGGAGCGATAGTGTCCCTCAAGGCAGTGAAGGGAGAGCTGGGGACAGCAAAAATGTTGGCTTCACCTTGTGACGCCGAAGTACAGGATCCTAATGAAAGAGTGCAAGGAGATTGGAAAACCTATGACACGCTCAAGAAAAAGGAAGTCCCTTGTGCTGCAATAAGCTACCGGTTTGTTGATGGCGGAAGCACGGGTCGCCCCGGGACTATGCTTGCAGTAACCCGCAATCTTTCCACAATGGATTTGGCAACCGCAAGGTTGGTGGGAGCCGATGAGCAGAAAAGCTTCCCCGAGGTAATGACCGGGCTAAACAAAGGGCAAGGCCAGGCTTCTTTTGCAGATGGAAGTGCGCGCCAAATAAATGACCCGGATATTAAGGCAACCGCGAAGCACCACCAGAATTCCTCTGGAGGCATAGCGAAAGGGGCTGCAGCCACAGACATCATGGGCTGTTGTTCCGGCGCCGTTGAGCCCCATTTTGAGGTGGAAAAGAGGTGGATGCTTTTTTGGTGCAGACAAACCTGTGGGGTTTGCAGTCGTAAGGCCGATGAATGTCCCTGGCTCCTGACGAGGAAAAAATCAATCAGAGAGAAATGGACTCGAACGCAAACCGGGTCTTTTGAAAGATAGGCGTGGGGCTGCCCCCAGTTTACAGCAACCTAAGCTACTCAGCCTTGAGATTCCTGTAGGCACCGAAGTCGGTATAGAAATATTTCTTGGCGACCTTGTAGGCCCAGCTCTTCTCGGGAACCTGCTCAGACCGGTTCCATTGGCTGGGCCGGTTTCCCATGGCCTCAAGCTCGGCCACTGCCGTTTGTCGCACCGTGCCATCAGGCGCATCGTGGCGCGCGACAAATTCTTTCACCTTGTCTGGTCGCTCCAACATAATGCAGCCACGGGTGGTCTCGCTGCTTATTTTTCGGAAGTCGGCCAGATATTCACTTTGCACGAATACATCACGAATGTGGCGTTCATCACGGATATTTTCTTTTGCAAACTGAATGATAGGGCACGGTTCAATGGCGCCCCACGGGCTGATGTGATGGCTGATGCCGGTGGCTGCCGGGCACAGCGCCTGACCGTCGGCCATATAATAGGCATCAACAATGGCGATGGGTTTCTTGGTGCGCATCTCCACCACAAACTTTCGAATCTCGAGTTGCTGTTCAGGAGTGAGGCAAAGCTGTTCGTTGGGATCCGGGCCGACGGGGCGATAGGTGTAATACCAGGCGTACATCACGCCCAGATCAATGAGGTTATCCAGCCAGCTTTCCTGCAGGAGATCATCAATATTGTTTTGGCAAAGACTGGTGGCTACTCCAGTTAGCAGCTTGTTATCTACGCAGTTTAATATGCCCTGCATGCTTTTGCTATAGACATCATTTTTGCCGCGACGTTCATCGCTCACCAGCTCACTGCCCTCAATGGAAACCAGCGGGGTTACGTTGCCCATGGCGCGCATTTTTTTGGCCAGTTCATCGGTAATGAGTTGGCCGTTGGAAAAAATCTGAAAATAACAATCCGGATGTTTGGCCAGAATATCCAATAGGCCCTTGTACATGAAAGGTTCCCCACCAAGGATGCCGAAGAAACTGTTGCCAGCCTCGCTGGCTTCACTGATGAGGCGATGCAGGTCTTCAGCCGGGATTTTTTCCTGCGACGCCTTCACGTCCACCCAGCAGCCTTGGCAGTTGAGGTTGCAGGAGTTGAGCACCGAGATGTAGAGGAAGGGCGGGAAATATTCGCCTTTTTTTAGTCCCTTCTTGAACCGCTGCACGCTGCGCATCCCGCGCCAACCAAAGTTGTAGGCAAACTTCCAGAGCAGACGTTTGTCCGTCTCCAAAATCACGCGCTTGGCCATCGGCAGGTACACGCTGCGGACTATAAGCCGCAGGAGGCACGCGTGTCCAACGTCCAATAGCCAAATGGAGTTGCCTTGGTTTTGACGGGGCATTGGATGTTTACACCGCTTCCTTGATTGTTACCCTTGATCCATGAATACGCTTTTTGCCTCCCGTCGTCATTTCCTTGCCTCCGCGGGCCTGTTCATGTCCGGCATCGGCTTGGCTGACAAGCGGCCGCCAGTGACCAATCCCAAGGCCACCGACGGGGATGAGGTGGCCGAGCCGGACTGGGAAAAGCGCCTTTCCGTTTCCGTAGGGCCAAGGAAGGCAGACCTTGTGGGCACGAATGGAAAAGTGCTGCAGGCGGCCGTGGATTACATGGCTCGTATGGGTGGAGGCACGGTGCGCGTGTTGCCCGGTGAATATCGCCTGCGCAACGCCGTTCACCTGCGTGACAAGGTGAGAATCTTGGGAAGCGGCGCCGATAGTGTTCTGAAAAAGGAAGCGTCAGTGAAAGTGAAGCTTTCTGATGACAGTGACTGGTATGACCAGGAAATTACGCTGGAGAACGCCAAGGGATTCAAGGTTGGCGATGGGGTTTGTCTGCGCGCAAAAAATCCGCATGACGGAGGCAACACGGTAATCAAGCGCACGCTGGTGGCACGCAGCGGCAACCGATTCAAGCTTGATGCCGGTTTGCGCAAGAATCTTTGGCTCTCCGGAAACCCGACCGCGGCCACACTTTTTCCCATCCTGAACTGTGAGCACGTGAAACACGTGGCCATTGAAAACATCACGCTTGATGGCAACCGGGCGAACAACGAAAACCTTAACGGCAACTATGCCGGGTGCATTTTTGCACAGGACTGCAGCTGGCTGACTTTCCGCAATGTGGAGGCGCGCAACTATAATGGTGACGGCATGAGCTGGCAAATCTGCCATGATGTGGTGGTGGAGAATTGCCATTCACATGATCACAACGGCCTCGGACTGCACCCGGGCAGCGGTTCACAACGTCCGGTGATGCGCGGCAACAAGCTGGAGCGAAACAATATTGGCATCTTTTTCTGCTGGGGCGTGCGTCACGGTATTGCCGAGAACAACACCAATATTGAGAATGATATCGGTATTTCAATCGGGCACCGCGACACCGATAATTTTATTCTGAATAACGACGTGATGCGCAGTAAGAAGGGCGGCATTGTTTTTCGCTCCGACAAACGCGGCAAGGATTTCGGACCGCACCGCAACCGAGTGGAAAAAAACCGAATCGTCGACAGCGGCAACGAGACCGGCATCGCCGTCGAGCTCCGCGGCAACATCCGAGACATTACACTAAAGGCCAATGAGATTCGGGAAACCCGCGGCGCGCAACAACGCGTGGGCGTGCACGTGGGCGAGGAAACGCAGGACGTGAAGCTGATTAACAACAAGATCGAGGGCTTCAAGATGCCGGTGGTGCGCGAGAAAAAGTGAACTTACGGCGCTTTGTCGCGCAGGCCCTTTAACTCGTAGAGATCCACCTGTTTACCCTGTGCGTGCCAGAGTTTGTTGGGCTGGCCGGGTACAAAATCAAAGCCTTCCAGGTGCATCTTTGTCTCCTGAATGGACCACATGCGTGTGGGCTGGTTGATGGCCCCAGAAAGCTTGGCGGGGATATCAAATTCAAAGAGGCCATCCATCGTGCCGAAGGTGTGGATGGTGTAGAGCTTGTTGCCCACGATGCGGATGCCCTGTGAAAAATGCATCGCCTTGGGGTAGCGAAACACGCCATCGCGGTTGAGTTTGTCGTCCTTGAGCAGGTAACGGTGCAGGCCCAGGTCGCTGAGGTCGCCGACCCAAACGTGTTTGCCATCAAAGCACACCGGGTCAATCCACGTGACATCCTTTGAGATATCCCACGACTGCATCACCTTGAAATCCTTCGCGCGAATCTTCGCGATAATGGATCGGTTTTGGGAGGGGTCAGATTTTCCGTTCACTTGTACGTGATTAAGGAAACCTCCCCAGATGAAGCCATCGCGGTAGTAAATGGCGCCCAGGTGGTTGACTCCCTTGATCGTTAGGGCCTTTTGCTCGATTAATTTCCAGTTCTTGTCAAAGCGGCACAGCGAGGTTGCGTTTGCGCCATAAAAGAACTTCCTGCCCAACGCGAGCCCCTGTGTGGCCGCGCCGGACTTGAGTGGCTGTTGCTTGAGTAAATTGGCCGCTTCCTTTTTGGGCTCGGCAGCAGTGACTGCAAGCAGTGTTGCCGACCAGAGAAGAGTTGCAGCGCGCAGGGGAAATTTCATGGACACAGAATGTTCGAATCTGCGCCACCTTTTGGCAAAGGAAATTTGGCTGAGGAGAGGCTGGAGCGTACGCTGGCAAGGGGGGGTCAGCAGATCAAACTCTCTTTTAGAGGGAAGGAAGACGATCTTGATCGAACGGCTCAAGGCCCTAGAAGACTCAAGACAAGATAAGCGTCAAAAGGACAATATAGGTTTAGTTGTTCTCCAAAAATTCGTCTCGGAGGCGCCGGGCCTCCTCCACATCCTGAGTGTGCAGGCTTTTGCGTATGCGTTTTTTGGTGTGGTCGGGCAAATGCATCGTGCAATGAAGCCACCACGTTCCGTGATTATTCCACAGGTGATGGTTCGGATTATCACTGTTCAACCGGATGGACAGGTTCTTATCAGCCATTTTTTGACCACATATTTTTCAACCAAATACACCTCTGGCCACACGACAGGTGGGTGGTAGAAGGATGAAACAAAAAAAGGGGTAATTAATACAGAAAAAATGTTTCGTTATGACACAATAAACTCGACCGAGACCCGACTAAATTCTATAATTTTAACCGTGAATTATATATTAATGGCGTTAATTTTTTATGCGTTTTCGGACCTGAATGGGGCAGAAAAGGAACAAACCCTGTTTAATGGAAATACATTTCAGGGATGGGAGGGAAATCTGAAAATTTTCCGAATTGAGCAGGGAGCCATCGTGGGGGGCACCCTGAAGGAGAAGGTTGCCCACAACGAGTTTCTCTGCACCAAGAAAACCTACAAAAACTTCATTCTTAAGCTGGAAGTGAAACTATTGGGTGGGCCCAAGGCTAATGCCGGCATTCAAATCCGCACCAGACGAATCCCCAACCATCATGAGGTGATTGGCTATCAGGCTGACATGGGCAAGGGTTGGTGGGGCAGTCTCTATGACGAATCGCGCCGGCGCACGGTGCTTTCAAAGGCAGATCCAGCAGTGATTGAGAAAATCCTCAAACCCGATAAATGGAATAGTTACGAGATCCGCTGCGAAGGTAGGCGCATCCGGCTTTTTATCAATGGCACCCAGACCGTCGATTACACGGAGCCTGACCCCAAGATTCCTCTCGAGGGAGTAATCGCGGTACAAATCCACGGAGGACCGCCGAGCGAGGCCTGGTATCGCAATATACGTCTTACCCCGTTGCCCTAGGTTATGGAGCAAAAAAAGGCCTTGAAATACAAGGCCTGGGGGGAGAATAAAAAGGAGTCTTAAGAATAGCTATTCTTTGGCTTTTTCTTTCTTATCAAAATCGGGTGATTTTAGATTGGCTGGATCTCCTGGTTGTTCGTTTTCCGCTCCGCCACCATCATACCCGTCTTCGGCAGGAGGAGGGGTGTCATCACCCATGTCTGCAGTCTCGGCGCAGCCAAGGGACAGGTTTAGTAGCGATACTAGGCCAAGAATTGGTAATAGTTTTAGGAGTTCTTTCATTTCTTCTATAGGTTGTTAGGTCAGGAGATTTTGCCTCTGAAAGGCGGAGAATGCCGTAAATGGGCACAGAAATAAAAGCCATAATTTGAATTTGATGACGCGAACCTGCGTGAAACTCACGCATTGGGAGCTGACAATTAATACAAGCGCCAAGCTCTAAAACTTGATTATGTGGATTAAGCACAATTAATAGGTAAAAATGGCACAACAAATTAAAACTAGTTGTATATATTTTCAGAAAACAGGAAAAATACAAAGTGTGGCATAATTTTTGCGAGTAGTTGTAAGCTCTGGGGAGTCATTCCCCATAAACCCAAAAAAATCGAAAAATGAAAACTACTAGTACTAGAAAAGCATTCACTTTAATTGAGCTTTTGGTGGTGATTGCCATCATTGGCATTCTCGCCAGCATGCTTCTTCCCACCTTGGCCAAGGCCAAGAAAAAGGCTAACCGCATGAAGTGCCAAAGCAAGCTTGGGAGTCTTCAAAAAGCTCTCTCAAGGTACTCCGGAGAGAACGAGCAGATGTACCCTTGGTATCAGACTGCTGAAGATGCGGCGCATCAGGCTGGGGAGACCGCGCTGTATGCAGGAAGAGCCCACAAAAGAAACAATAGCTGGCAAAAGCAGGCTACACAAACCTGGAGCAAGACTGATGACCGCCCCAGGCTGGCTAGGAACAGGGGAGCTCTCGTTCATCTGGCTGGCGATATCCGTTTCATCTTTACGAATGCAACGTTCAGGGATGAATTGGGAACCTCAAATTCGCTGCTCTCCCCCTCCGATCCCAAGTGCAAGCGGACCAACGATCTGGATGCGAACCACAAACATAAGGCGACTGGGCACATGGATGGCTGGGGACGTTCCTGGTGGAACAGTGCCTACGTGCACCAGCGCGGTCTGAGCTATGGCCTGCACAAGAGTGCAGATGAGCTAAGCGGGGCTGCTTCGATCACCCTCTTTACCCGTAACTTTGAGGGCGACAATCCGACCGGCCAAGCTGCCAACGCCATGAATAACTGGACCCATAACTGGAGCCCGGTTCACCGCACTGTGCGGGTGAAGGGTGTTACCTCCGCCAAGGATGAAGAGTGGATTGGCGCATCTGGAGATAAGCGCTACGCCATGAGTGGGCTGGATGAAAACCAGGGGACCCTTGCTTGGGCCGACGGAAGCGTGAAGCAAGTCACCACCATAGAGATGCAAATGTCCATCAAGCAAAACATTGAGCATGTTGGAGCTACATATGATCCAAGTGGCCAGGTTTGCCGCGGAGGATGGCATTAATTAAGTTTCCACCGCCCCTTGTGAAAGACAGGCGCCCGGAATTCCGGGCGCCTTTTTTGTTGGGAATGAGGATTTCCTCTTTTATTTGAATCCTATTGCCTCCTCCCTGCGTCTTTACTAGTGGCTTGTGGCATTGTTTTAAGCTGCCAAGTAAATGATTTATATCGGATTTAGGGTAAAAATACTTTTATCGATGCTGCTGGTGGTGGCCCTCACCACCGCCGTCTCGCTGATGGTTTCCTTGAAACGAGTCGAACAGGCCAATGACCGACTTTTTCGCGTTCGGGTAGAAGAGCAGCTACAATACCTTCCCCGGGAGCAGGCAGAACGCCTAAATGAGGCCCAAGCTCGGGCTTCCCAGTTTGTTCAACGTGAAGAGGTACAGGTTGCGCTGGAAGAGAAGGATGCCAATCGGCTCTACAAACTGGCTTGGCAGGACATGGCTCCGGTATTGGCCGACTCACTACTCAAGAAACTCCTCAAGACTGAAGAGCGCCCAGACCAGCCCCCGGTCACTCATGTTCCTAAGCGTCGTTTCCGGATAACAGCCTCATATCTGGTTTTTCTCGGGGAACAAGGCGAGTTTCTGCTTCCTGAAGGGTCGATCAATGGATATTTCCAGACCCGAGGGCAGCGCGAATTCCGTGACAAACTTGACGATCTGTATCAGGGGTTGATGGGCCTGAATAAATCGGCAACGGGCTATTTATCGGTAGGCAGCCAGAATGGAACTCGGCGACTCCTTGAAGTGGTGTGTTTGCCGGTTAAGCAAGCCGAAGGCGACAGGACAGCGGGCACCATGATTATGGGCTTTCCGGTTAACCGACGTAGCGAGCAGGCTCTCAACGAGATCAGCGATCTTTCTTCCGGGGTCTGGGTCGATGGCGCTCTCCTTTCCTCGACCATTTTGGAAGCAGACCTGCCCAAGGTAGAAAAATGGCTGGGGAAAAATGCGCGGGCCATAGCGAGGCCCCAAGCAGATAAGCACGAATTTCTGGAATTGAACGGCGTTCCCTACAAGGTTTTTGTGGCGCCCATGGATTCGCACCCCGCCCTACCCAAGGCACATAAGGTGGGGCTTTATGATTGGTCCCAATCGTTGGCCGTGCAAGATGACATCAAGGCACAAATTCTTGGGATCGGAGCCGTGATGGGCTTTGTGGCTGTGGGCCTTAGCTGGCTGATTTCCCTGGGGCTTTTTAAGCCGCTTCGCCGACTCTACAAAGCCACCATGCAACTTCGTGAAGGCGATTATGATGTAAGGATTCCAGTGCGCGGTAATGATGAGCTTTGTCGGTTGGCCGCTGCCTTCAATGAAACAGCCGAAGAGTTGGCGCTAAAAAACAGGTATCGCGATGTCTTGAACAAGGTTGCCGACAAGGAGGTGGCCGAGGAACTCATGGCCGGCAACGGGCATCTGGGAGGGAAAACCCACGAGATGACCGTGGTGTTTTGCGATATGCGCAAATATACCGAAATCACGCAGAGCATGTCTCCGGAGGAAGCCGTGACTTTGCTCAATGAGCACATGACGGCTCTTACCAGAGTGGTCCACGAACAGGGAGGGCTTGTAGACAAGTTTGTGGGCGACATGATTATGGCGGTCTTCGGGGCGGGCGAAAGAGATCCGGCTGCACCAGCGAAGGCTGTGGCATGTGCTCGTGCGATGATTAGCGAACGCAAGGTTCTAAACATGATGACGGGGAGGAATATCCGTGTGGGAGTTGGGGTGGCCACGGGCAAAATGCTTGCCGGCTTCATGGGCTCGGAAGAACGTTTGAATTTTACAGTCATTGGTCAGGGGGCAAATCTTGCCAGTCGCCTCTGCACCGTGGCCGGGCCCATGGATATTCTTGTTGATGAGGCAACCTGTGAGGCGGCTCGTGAAGGCCGGACTGCAGAGCCATTGCCTCCCATGGAAATCAAGGGATTTAGTGAGCTTCAGGCAGTGTACCGGTTACGCCCCGTCTCCACGGCTCAAGTGGAGCCAGAAACCACGGTTTCCCCTGCCCTCTAGGCTTATTCTTTTCGGGACAATCAACTCCTTGCCTTGCAAGCAAAAAACGGCTAAAAATAGGCTAAATCACAGTGACTTTCTTTGTTAAGAATGTTACAGTGCAATGAATGGCGCAAGGGGTGGAGGCGTCTAAACTGCAGAAGAGAGTCTGGCTAATATTATGCTCACGATCACCGGTCAAAAATATCGTTTCTGTGACGGCCTTTCGCGCCGTGGATTTCTATCTGTTGGAGGGCTGACACTGGGGGGCCTGACGCTTCCGCAAATCCTCCGCGCAGAGTCGCAGCAGGGCATCCGGAACGGGCATAAGGCGATCATCAATATCTTCCTGCCGGGCGGCCCTCCTCATCAGGACATGTGGGACCTCAAGCCCAATGCGCCGAAGGAAGTACGCGGTGAGTTTGACGAAATTTCCACCAATGTCCCTGGGATTCGAATCGGTGACCAGTTCCCGCGGATGGCCAGAATGATGGATAAGTTTACCATTATCCGCTCAATGGTGGGGGCGAATGGCCGTCATGATGCATGGCAGTGTCAGACCGGACGGGGTAATTTCGGCAATCAGCCCCCCGGAGGTTGGCCCAGCATGGGGGCGGTTTTGTCAAAACTTCATGGTCCTGCGGCAAAAGGAGTTCCACCTTTTGTTGGATTAGTTCCTGACACAGGGCACAAGCCTTGGGGAGACCCAGGAGCTTCGGGCTTCCTTGGGCCGGCGCACAGCCCTTTCCTTCCGGCCAAGGCTGGCGGAGTGAAAGAGGACATGAAGCTCAACGGCATCAACCTTGATCGCCTTGATCGCCGACGCTCTCTGCTCACCCAATTCGACCAACTGCGCCGCGATGTGGATAACAAGCGGCAAATGGAGGGGCTGGATGCTTTCAATGAGCAAGCTCTATCAATGTTGACTTCCGCCCGCTTCGCTGAAGCTCTTGATATAAAAAAGGAGGACGTGAAGTTGCGTGATCGTTATGGCCGTGGCCACAACAAGAAACAGGCTGATGGTTCACATAAGTTGCTCGATGATTTTCTCTTGGCCCGGCGGTTGGTCGAGGCCGGAGCGCGCTGCGTGACACTTGCATTTAGTCGCTGGGACTGGCACGGCGGCAACTTTAAGCGCGGCCGCGAAGATATGCCAATGTTGGATCAGGCGTTGACCGCGCTGGTGGAGGATTTGCACAGTCGTGGTATGGACCGTGACGTAAGTGTGGTGGTTTGGGGGGAATTTGGGCGCACGCCAACCATCAACAACAAGGCGGGGCGCGACCACTGGCCGCGCGTCAGCTGTGCGGCATTGGCCTGCGGTGGCATGAACCATGGTCAGGTCATTGGGGCCACCGACAAAAAAGCAGGCGAAGCGGTTGATCGGCCGGTGAAATTTGGCGAAGTCTTTGCCACGCTGTACACTGCGATGGGAATCAATATTCAGGCCACCACTGTACCGGATTTACAGGGTCGTCCTCGTTACCTGGTTGATGACGGAGTCAAGCCGCTGCAGGAATTAATCAGTTAACGAAATAGGGAAACCAAAATGTTAAAGATTTTTGGGAACACGAATGGCCGCGATTGTGACGGGCAAAGTCGCCGTGACTTCCTGCAGATTGGATCACTCGCCATGGGCGGCATGGCGTTACCTCAGCTTCTCCGCGCAGAGGAAACTGTAGGCGCAAGTGCGCAGCGCCAGAAGAGTGTGATTATGGTTTATCTTGGCGGAGGACCAAGCCATCAGGATATGTGGGACATCAAGGAAGATGCTCCGCTTGAGTATCGTGGTGAATTTAATGCAATTAGCACCAACGTTCCAGGGGTACGTATCTGCGAGCATTTTCCAAAGCTCGCCAAGATGTGGGACAAGTGTGCGGCTATCCGTTCCACCGTTGGCCAAGCCAACGACCATAATTCCTTTCACTGCATGACCGGCCGTCAGCGGCGCGGCCCGCAACCCAGCGGCGGCTGGCCGAGCATCGGTTCAGTGATCGGCAAGCTGGAAGGGAGTGGCCCCAACGGGACTCCACCGAATATAGCCATGAGCGGCCGGGATACGGGCCCGGGATTTTTGGGCACTCCTTATAAGCCTTTTTCCCCAAGTGGAAAAGGCAAGCAGGACCTGAAGCTCAATGGCGTTACCACGGATCGCTTGGATGATCGGCGATTGCTTTTGGGTAGCTTTGATCAGTTTCGGCGTGATGTGGACAGCAAGCGGCAAATGGAGGGTCTCGACAAATTCAACGAGCAGGCATTCGGGGTTATCACCAGCAATCACCTGCTCAATGCATTGGATCTCAAGAAGGAGGATCCCAAGCGGCTGGCCAGGTACGAAGTGCCCAAGGGATACCGGGATGTTAAGAGTTTTTGTACGGCTCGACGTATCGTGGAAGCAGGTGCGCGGTTTGTGACCCTGAGCTGGGGCGGCTGGGATTCCCATAGCAAAAACTTTGTTACCTTACGTAAGCAGTTGCCGGCACTGGATATTGGCCTGAGTGCACTGATCAGCGATCTGGCTGAGACCGGTCGTCTGGCTGACACCAGCATTGTGATGTGGGGGGAATTCGGCCGTACCCCGCGTGTCAACAAGAACGCTGGTCGCGATCACTGGTCACGTGTCATGGGAACATTTCTCGCAGGGGGAGGAATGAACACAGGACAGATTATTGGGCAAACTGACCGTACGGGCGGAGAGGCCTCAGAGCGGCCCGTGCATATTCAGGAAATCCTCGCGACTTTATACCACAACGTTGGAATAGATGTGGCGAAAGCCCAGTTAAGCGATTTGAATGGAAGGCCTCAGTATCTTACCGATGCTGGGCGTGGGCCGATGAAAGAACTGATTTAGCGAAATAGAGAAACACAGAAACACTGGCGCGGCCGACGGAGCGAAATATCCGCCGGCCCGTGCCGCTATAATAGAGAGAATGTTTCAGATAGGCGGACAACGACACGCAGCAATGTGTGATGGCTTGAGTCGGCGTGATTTCCTGAGCGTAGGAGCGCTCGGTGGCCTGACGTTGCCGCAGCTTTTGGCAGCCGAACAGGCTGCGGGGTCAGAGAGGAGCCATAAGGCTCTCATCATGATTTATATGGCGGGGGCTCCGCCTCATCAGGATCTTATTGATCTCAAACCCAATGCCCCCAGGGAGTATCGAGGGATTCTAAATCCAATTTCCACCAACGTGCCAGGTATTCAGATCAGCGAGCTATTGCCGAATATGGCGAAGATCATGGATAAATGGTCTGGCATTCGATCGATAGTTGGGGCTCCCAATGGGTCGCACGATTCGTTTATGTGTTATAGTGGCCGTCAGGGGTCAACCTTCAATACCAACGGGCAGGCTTCTGGCGGTTGGCCAAGTATTGGTGCTGCCATCTCGAAATTGCAGGGGACTGCCAAGGCAGGCATTCCGCCCTTTATTGGCTTGGCTCCCAAGGCGGGGCATCCCCCTTATGGAGCCTCAGGCAAACCGGGTTTCTTGGGGGCAGCTCATGGGCCCTTCAAGCCAACGAACCACAGTAAGGGGGATTTGGTGCTAAATGGGGTTACCGAGGGCCGATTTGGAAATCGCAAGTCCTTGCTTGAGCAGTTTGATCTTTTTCGGCGGGATGTAGATACCAGTGGCCGCCTTGGCGGCATGGATGCCTTTACTGAGCAGGCTCTGGGAATACTCACCAGTAGCAAGATGGCTGAAGCCATGAGCCTGGAAAAAGAAGCCCCGAAAATTCGGGAGCGTTATGGCAACGGGGACGCCAAAAACTTTGGGGACGGAGCTCCCCGCAACAATACTCACTTCCTTATGGCTCGGCGCCTGGTGGAAGCCGGCGCCCGTGTCGTGACATTGAACTTTGGCAGGTGGGATTTTCACGATAAGATTTACAATGCCAAGAGCGGGGTTAACGGTCATGCTCCCATCTTTGACCAGGGACTGGCGGCATTGATTCAGGATTTGCATGATCGGGGCATGGATAAGGATGTGGCTGTGGTTGCCTGGGGTGAATTCGGGCGCACCCCAAAAATCAACGCGAAGGGAGGTCGTGATCACTGGCCTAATGTGAGTTGTGCCTTTGTTTCCGGAGGCGGAATGAATCATGGGCAGATGATTGGAGCCAGCGATAAGCATGCGGCCGAGCCTGCCGAGCGTCCGGTTCACATGGGAGAGGTCCATGCAACGATGTATCGCCATATGGGTATAGACCCCAATAATACCACGCTCGCTGACCTTACCGGCCGCCCACAGTATCTGGTGGATGAGTGGAAGCCGATGCCAGAACTGATATAATTATTTTATACACCCAACCAACAGAAATAAACTTATGAGAAAAATTATTCTAACACTTGCCGCAATGACTGCCACAGGGATGGCTTGGGCTGCCCCGAGCGCACTGGAACTTACGGCGCAAAGCGGTGAAGCAAGGACTGTCTTTCAGCTGAAGGGCAAACACTCTCGCCAGCAATTGGTCGCGACTGCCGCCGAGGAAGGCAGGGACGTAGATGTAACACGCACCGTCAAATACAGTATAACGCCTCCCAACATTGTTGCCGTTTCGCCGACAGGATTGGTCACCCCTTTGAGAGATGGTGCCGCCACAATTACCGCAACCACAGGGAATCTGAAGAGTGAGGTGAAGGTAACGGTTGCCGAATTTGACGTGGCTCAGCCTATTAACTTTGCCAATCAGATCGTACCGATCTTTACCAAGGCGGGTTGTAATAGTGGCGGTTGCCACGGCAAGAGCGGCGGGCAGAACGGGTTTAGTCTCTCACTGCTAGGGTTTGAGCCTCAGGAAGACTATGAGTATCTGGTGAAAGAGGGCCGCGGGCGTCGATTGAGTCCGGCTTCTCCGGGAAACAGCCTTTTGCTTCTCAAAGGGGCGGGCATCCTGCCTCACGGTGGCGGCGGGCGGCTTGATCCCAACAGCCACGATTACGCGTTGATCACGCGCTGGATCTCAATGGGGATGCCGCGCGGGGAGGAAACAGATCCTACGGTGGTGGCCATAGAGGTGTATCCCCAAGCTTCGGGTTGTTGGTGCGAATGCAGAACAGCAGATCAGTGTGACGGCCATATACAGTGACGGTCATACCGAAGATGCAACGCACATCGCTACTTACGAAGCCAACGACAAGGAGATTGCAGAGGCTGACGATACGGGGCATATAAAATTCTTTGAACAGCCCGGGGACGTATCGGTGATGGTTCGTTACCAGGGGCAGGTGGGAGTGTATCAGGCCAGTGTTCCTTTGGGCGCACCGGTTGAAAAATCTCCCGAGCCGAGGAATTTCATTGATGAACTGGTCTTCGCCAAGCTCAAACGCGTGGGGATGCCTCCTTCAACAGTTACTGATGATGCGACCTTTATTCGCCGGGCAACCGTTGATATTGCGGGCCGACTGCCGACTTCAAGCGAGTCGGAAGGCTTTCTTAAAAGCACAGATCCAGCCAAGCGCGACAAATTGATAGACCGACTCCTCTCAAGCACAGATTACGCGGACTATTTTGCAAACAAGTGGGGAGCTTTATTGCGCAACAAGCGATCCAACGCCCAAGCCATGAGGGGTAATTTTGCATTCCACGGCTGGATACGCGATTCGTTACACAAAAACATGAGATATGACGAGTTTGCGCGTTCAGTTTTGGCTGCATCTGGCGATATGTCCCAAAACCCCGCGGCAACCTGGTATCGGGAGGTGAAGACCATGCAGGCTCAAATGGAAGATGCTGCGCAACTCTTTCTGGGTACACGAATGCAGTGCGCCCAATGCCACCATCATCCCTTTGAAAAATGGAGCCAGAAGGATTACTACAGTTTCTCAGCTTTCTTTTCCACCGTTGGGCGCAAGCCGGGAAGAAACCCCGGAGAGGAAATTATCTACCACACGCGCAAAGTGGCGCAAACGGCCAACAAAAAGGACGGCGGAACAGTAAAAGCTACCGGCCTTGGCGACGAGCCTATGGATTTAACAGTTGATGATGATCCGCGCCATGCGCTGGTGGATTGGCTTTCCCAGCCAGGCAATAAATTTTTTGCACACACGTTGGTTAACCGGTATTGGAAACATTTCTTCAGCCGCGGTCTCGTCGAGCCCGAGGATGACATGCGCGAGACGAATCCGGCAGTAAACCCTGAACTGCTTGAAGGATTGGCACAGCACTTCATCCGGAGGGGGTTCGACATGAAGGATTTGATTCGCACCATATGCCAGTCCAAGACTTATCAGCTCAGCTCAATCCCCAATGAGTTCAATTCCAAGGACAAGACCTACTTCAGCCGTTACTACCCCAAACGTTTGAATGCTGAGGTGCTGTATGATGCGATCAATCAAATGACCGATTCAAAGCCAAGCTTTAGCGGCTTGCCTGTTGGAACCAGGGCGGTGCAGCTTCCGGACAACAGCTTTAACAGCCAGTCTTATTTCCTCACTGTTTTTGGGCGACCTGACAGCTCCAGTTCCTGTGAGTGCGAACGTTCCAGTGATGCGAGCTTGGCCCAGAGTTTGCATCTGCTTAATTCCAAGGATATCCAAAGCAAGCTTTCCAGCGGGAGTGGCCGAGCGGCCAAGCTGGGCAATGTGAAGGATGACCGTGATGCCGGGGCAAAAATACGGGAGCTTTTCCTGCTCGCCTTCTCGCGTGAACCAAGTGGCAGCGAGGTTTTGTTGGCCCGTAAACATCTAGAGCGTCAAATCGAGAATGACAAGGGAGAGAAGAAGCCGGTAGCTGCCAAGGAATCCTATGAGGATATTATCTGGGCACTCTTCAATACGAAGGAATTCCTCTTCAATCATTAACCGTAAGAGCCTTGGAGTGTCCGAGCCTTCGCCCACAGAAGCCGACCGTATCGGCTGCCCCGAGTTTCGCCGCAATTTATCACTGGATCGGCCGCTGCATCCGCAGGATGTGCTGGCGACGATGTATCGTCATTTGGGCGTGGACACTAAGGTGAATTACACCGATTTTACGGGACGACCGAATCCGGTGTTGCCCTATGGCGATCCAATTGAAGAACTTTTTTAAACCCAACCATTAAGATTAAGTAACAGATATGAAAAAGGCACTCCTTCTTACAGGCATAGCGGTTATTATGGCTGCTTTTGAAACATCTGCGCAGCAACTTCCACGTGCTACATTAAGCAGTGTGTTTCCAGCCGGTGGCCAACAAGGGGCCACCTTGGACGTGACTGTTTCAGGTGGCGATTTGGATGATTCTAATAAGCTCACATTTTCCCATCCCGGGATCACAGCCAAACAGAAATTAGATGGGGCGGGAGTGCCCGTGGCAAATCAATACAATGTTACAATTGCCAAGACGGTGCCGGTTGGTTTTCATGATGTCAGAGTAAGCGGGGGGCGGTTTGGCGTCACCAATGTGCGCTCTTTTGCTGTGGGTGATTTACCTGAGATTACGTCCAATGGGGGAACAGGGCTGGAGAATGCAGCGGAAGTGAAGTTAGGTACAATTATCAATGGGCAGGCTCCTTCACGAAATTATGCCTACTACAAAGTAGGACTTAAAAAAGGACAAAGAGTAATCGTTAGCTGTATGGCTCGTGAATTGGATTCCAATCTTGAGCCGGTCCTAATCCTGAAGAGCTCTGGTGGCTTGGAATTGGAACGCAGTCGTTTAGGTGAGCCTGTTGATTTCACTCCGGCAGCAGATGGAGACTATTTTGTAGGCTTGCATGATTTTGTTTACGGAGGCGGAGCAGGCCATGTTTATAGATTGTCAGTTGCCGAGCGGCCACATATTGATTTTGTGATTCCTCCGGTCGGAGAGCCAGGCAAGCAGGGTAAGTTTACTTTGTATGGCCGCAATCTCCCCGGGGGGGTTGATAGCGGCATGGCCCTTGAAGGCAAGCCTTTACAAAAACAAGTAGTGACCATCAATCTTCCCGGAGATGCCAAGGCTCGCATAAGCCTAGCTGGCACTTCTCCTGTTGGGCCCAGTCAGGCTGGCTTTGATGGGATTGAATATCGTTTGCCGAGTTCCAAGGGGAGCTCGAATCCGGTTCGAATTTTCTTTTCAGATGCTCCAGTCATCACCGAGATAGCGGCTCCAAATGAAAAGGCTACAGATGCACAGAAGATAACGGTTCCATGTGATTACGCTGGGCTTTTTTATCCGCGCCGCGACCGGGATTGGGTGACTTTTGACGCTAAAAAAGGAGACATTTACTGGGTCGAGGTTGTGAGCGAGCGATTGGGGGCCCCGACAAATCCTTACTTTCGAGTTGAGCGGGTAACAAAGAACGACAAGGGCGAAGAAAAAGTGAGTACAGTTAAAGAAGTTACGGAAAGCCCGGTCAATATAGGAGGCACCGTTTTTAACACCACCACTGTTGACCCAACGTTCCGTTTTTCGGTTTCCGAGGATGGCACGTACCGTTTGGTAACATACGATATGTATAACCGAGGGGCGCCCAATAGTCTCTACCGTCTCTCAATTCGCAAGGAGGCTCCAGATTTTCGTTTGGTTTCAATGATCGAAGGTCCTCCAGCGATGCCAAACAAGGCTCTGCCTATCCCCACGGCATTTCTGCGTCGTGGGCAAGTGTTGCCGGTTAAGGTAATGGCCTTCAAGCGGGATGGGTTCAACGAGCCAATTGAAGTAAATTTGGCGGGGCTCCCGGGTCATGTTACCGCAAGCAAAGCGACGATTTATCCGGGTCAAAATTCTGCCTTGGTTTTGATTTCGGCAAAGGACGATGCGACTGCCTGGTCAGGCGAGGTGACTGTGTCAGGAAAGGCGACGGTCAACGGGAAAGCTATCACCCATCAGGCACGTACGGCGGATGTTACTACCGTTACTTATGATACCCAGTCAAAAAAATCCAAGGTGCGGGCTCGTCTTACCGGAGGCATGCTGATAACGGTAACCGACCGTGAAAAAGTTCCCCTCCGGATAAAAGCCAAGGAGGAGAAGGTTTGGGAGCACTCGGTTTTTGGAAACATCAAGATTCCCATTAATATTGCATTTGATGCAGGCTTCAAGGGCGTGGACAAAAATGTCGTACTTGTTGGCCATCCCGCAGTGGCAAAATTCAAGGCCGTAAAGGTGGGAAAGGACAAGACTGAAGCGAATATCGATCTAAACCTTGCCACATACAAATTGGGGGCAGGGAATTACACGCTGTACGTGCGCTCACAGGTTAAAGGTAAATATAAACGTGTGAGTGATGAGGAATTAAAGGCGGCCAAGGATGCAGCATCCGCTGCTGACAAGATGGCCAAGGAAACCAAGGCTGCTTCTGATGCTGCCGCTAAAAATAAGGACGCTACCGCAGAAGCCAAAGCGTTGGCCAAGAAGAAGAGTGATGAAGCCGCAGCGGCAAAGAAAACAGCAGACGCCCTGGTCAAGAAACTTACTGGGGGCAACAAGGCCGGAGATATTACCGCCACCTTCTTGAGTTCCCCGATTCGCGTGAAGGTGACTTCGGCCCCGGTTGATCTCAAGCCAATTAAAGTGGCTACTATAAATGCTGGGGGGAAAGTGGATGTAGTGGTGGATGTCGCACGAAAGTATGAGTTTAAGGACGAGATCACTATCAGCTCGAAGTCAGCCAGCGGCATAAGTGTTGCCAATGGTAAAATCCTGAAGGATCAGAGTAACGGCAAATTAACCTTTACTGTGGGCAAGAATGTAAAGCCGGGGGATTACAACTTTGAAATCAGTGCGAAGATGACTCTCAACAAACAAAACATCACTGTGAAGAAACCGGTTTCCATTAAGGTAACCGCAGCCCAGTAATTTAATAATGATCAAAAAAATCCTCCCTTTAAGTGCCGTCTTGCTCGTGACAGCTCTGCCCTCCCAGAGTGCAGGATTGCCCGTGGCTAGTCTCAATCGCAAGACGCCGGTAGATTTTCAGGATGAAATTCTTCCCATGTTCCGGGCCAATTGCTTGGCCTGTCACAACCAGACCAAATCCAAGGCTGATGTAAATCTCGAGACACCGGCAAAGATTGCCGAGGCGGACATCGTCGTGCCCGGTAAACCCATGGAGAGCTTGCTCTTCCTGTCTTCTGCCCATCTTGAGGACCCGGCCATGCCTCCAAAAGAAAACAAAGCCTCAGCAAAGGATCTTAACCCACAGGAACTGGCCCTGCTTAAGCTTTGGATCGAGCAGGGAGCAAAAGGTGAGATTCGTTCAGCTCGAAAGGTTGAATGGCAGCCTCTTCCTTCGGGGCTAAACCCTATTTATGCAGTGTCGGTTTCCCCTGACGGGCAATACGCCGCTGCAGGACGGGCAAACCAAATATTTATTTATCATATTCCGAGTAAGGCGCTGGTCACGCGATTGACTGATCCGGATTTACTTAAGGGCGGAAAGTACAAGGAAGGAGTAAGTCACAAGGACTTGGTCCATTCGTTGGCCTTTAATCCAACCGGAGATCTGCTCGCTAGTGGCGGGTATCGAGAAGTAAAACTCTGGCGTCGGCTGCCTATTGTCGCTGCCAAGTCGTTCACCCTTGGCACGGATAAGGGGATTCACGCCGTCAGCTCGGATGGCAAATGGCTGGCAGCAGCTGAAGGGAATGTCATTAAGGTTTATGATGTGGCTAAAGGAAATGGCTTCAAAGGGTTATCCGGGCTAAAAGGAACAGCAACCTCAGTCGCCTTTTCTCCTGATGGAGCCCGTATAGCCGCAGGGGCTGAAGATGGAGGATTATTGGTGTGGAATGTGGCAGACGGCAAATCCTTTACCATAGACCCACCTGTTCCACCTGAGGAGGGAGAAAAAGCCCCAGAGGTGACCCCAATAAAGATTAATGCCGTCACCTTCGCTGCAGGAGGCAAGCAATTGGCTGTTGCACAGGAAAACAATCTTATAACCATTTACAATGTCACTGATAAGCTTGTGGCTGCCGGCGAACTCAAGGGGCACTCGGCCCCGGTAACGGCACTGGCTCCTTTGAGCAGTGCGCCGACACAGTTGATCTCAGGTGCGGGCGACAGCACGCTTCGTCATTGGGATATTAACGGCTTTAAAATGGTGCGCCAAATCACGGCTGGAGGGGTCATTGCTGCAGTTGCTGCAAGCCCGGATGGCAAACGCTTTGCCTGTGTGTTGAAGGATAAGAATGCGCGCCTCTTCAATGCGACTGATGGAAAATTGATTGCAGACTTAAAGGGCAGCCACAAGGCGATCGAGGATTCCGCAAGTAAAGACCGGTTTGCTGCTTACGCTAAGGCGGAAGTGGCCGATTACACGGCAAATCTAAAAACCAAAACCGATAATCATAAAAAGGCCGATGACCGGGTGAAGAAGGCTGGCGAAGCCCTAAAGAAAGCTGAAGGGATGCCGATCGCTGAAAAGAAAAAGGCTTTTGATGAAGCCGAAGTTGCGAAAAAGAGTGGCGAAGAAAAATACAACAAGCTCAAGGCTGACTATGACGCCATACTAAAGACTTTTGGAGAGCAGGATAAGGTTGCCAAGGCGGCTGAGGCAGCCACGAAAAAGGCAGTTGATGAGGCAAAAGCGCCGATGGTCGATTTTACCAGTAAGGACAAGGTCGCCAAGACAAAGATGGCTTCTGCTTTGGCAGCAAAGAAGAAATTAGATAACTTGATACAAACACAGGTGAAACCTGCAGAGACTAAAGCTGCTACGGCAAAAACTGCAGTAGGTGCTGTTACTGCTGCAAAAGCTGCCGCAGACAAAGGACTTGCTGCAGCGAAGACGGCTGTGGCTGAAAAGTTGAAGAAATTTACCGCAGCAGAGAACGCGGCGAAGGCTGCTGAGGAGAACTCCAAGAAGGTTGCGGGTGATTCAAATAAAACACCTGAAGAGAAACAGGCTGCGACCAAAGCTGCTAATGAGAAACGGAATGCTGCAAATAGCGCAAAGACAGAATTAACGCAGGCGCAAGCAAAGGAAAAGTCGGCTGGTACTGCCGCCGCGACCGCTGCCAATAAATTGACGCAATCACGAGCAGCACAGAAGGCCGCCGATGCTGCTGTGATTACAGTAAAGGGTCGTGAGGCAGCCGCACAAAGAGCATTTGATACAGCTAATCAAGCGGCGGCAACCGCAGCAAAGACTGCAACCTCAGCTAAGCCTGCTGCAGACAAGGCCAAGGCGACTGCCGATGCGGCTACCAAGATGTCCACAGAAAAAAGAAAGTTGGCTTCTGAAACACAGAAGAAACGTGATGAATTAAACAAACAACAGGCAGCGGCAAAAAAATCCCTCGATGAAGCAGCCAAGAAGGCGACTGCCGCCGAGGGCGAGTACAAAAAATTGGAAGAGCCCCGTCAACAGGCGGCTAACGAAGCCAAACTGTCCAAGGAAGCCTTGGTAAAAACAGAGGTGGCAAAGAAGGAGGCCGAAGGGCAGAAGGCAGTTGCGGACAAGCAGCAGGCTGATGCTGATGGCGCAGCGAAATTGGCTAAGGATGCCTTGGCTAAAGTCAATTCTGATACTTCCGCGATTGTCTTCTCGTCGAACAGCAAGCGACTGTTTACCGGGTCGGCTGATAAGATAATCCATGTTTGGAACACAGACGACGGGAAGCAGGTCAACAGTGTTAGTGGGCATAAGGAGGCAGTGAATGGACTGGGGATGACCCCTTCAGGACATTTGATTTCGGTTAGCGCGGATAAAACAGCAACACTCTGGAACCTGACAGACGAATGGAAGCTGGAACGAACATTGGGATCGGGAGGAGTAGATTCTCCGATCGTTGACCGGGCTACTGCATTGAGCTTCAGTTACGATGGCAAACAATTGGCAGCGGGCAGCGGAGAGCCTAGCCGCAGTGGGACGGTTCATGTCTTTAAAATAGCTGATGGGAAAGTCACAAAAAACCTCCTTGAAGTCCATAGTGATACAGTGATGGGGTTACAGTTCAATTCTGAGGGCACACAGATTGCCAGCGGAGGGGCAGATAAGTTTGCCAAGATAACAAATCTGGGGGACGGGAAAATCCTTCATTCCTTTGAAGGACATACTCACCATGTCCTTGGAGTGGCATGGCAATACAATGGCAGAGTTTTGGCAAGCGTTGGGGCTGATAACGAAATTAAAGTATGGAACGTAGTGACCGGAGAACGAGCTGGTAAGTTTGGCGTAGGAGGGAAAGAGGTAACGTCGATTCAATTTGTTGGGTACACTGATAACGCAGTGGTTACTGCGGGCGACAATCGGGTTCGTCGGGTTAGCATCCCAATGGGGAACCCGAAAAACATACGCGATTTTTCAGGGGCAAAGGATTACGTTTATTCCGGTTCTGCTTCTGCAGATGGGAATATCATAGCTGCAGGCGGAGCAGATGCCATACTGCGCATTTGGAATGGTGCCAGCGGAGCTTCTATAGTCACTTTCGAGGCCCCAAAGGGACAGTAACACTAAGATTTTCTTTTGTTGAGCTTGCGGATAACTGTCCGTTGACGCGGGCAGGCTGGCTTCGTTTCATGCGACTCACATGGCCGTACGACGGAAAGGGAGTTGCTATCTCGGAATTGATGTTGGAGGGACCAAGATTCTCGCCGGATTGTTCGATCGGTCACTCAAGCTTCTGGCAAAATGGAAAATCAAAACAAAGGCTGACCGGGGCGGGGATGTTGTCATTGATCGTATTGTTCGGGCAGCGCGCGAATTAGTTGAAGATCAGGGTTTGCGGGTGGCTGATGTGCGCGCAATAGGATTGGGCGTTCCGGGCGTGGTAATCAAGGGGCGGGTATATAACGCCTATAATCTCCATTGGAGCGAGTTGCCCATTCAAACCATTCTACGTCGCCGCCTTCGCGTGCCGGTGTTTGTTGACAATGATTGCAACCTTTTCACGCTGGGGATTCACCGAGTGGAGCTCAAGGGGAAGCCCGACACGATGGCCGGCGCATTTTTGGGAACCGGCTTCGGCGGGGGGCTGATTATCAACGGTCAACTATTTCGTGGTCATAACTTTGCGGCGGGAGAGTTTGGACAGATAACCATCGATAAGAACGGACTCAAAACCGCACATAGTTTCAGAGGTAGCCTGGAATCACTCGCCAGTCGCACCGGTATTGTTCGGTGCCTGCGTAAAGCGGTCCTGGAAGGGGAAGTAACGATGCTTCAGGAGGAATTGGGCCCTCACCTGACCGGAGTCCGCAGCCGGCACCTGCGCATTGCCTTGGCCAAGCGGGATCCTTTGGTTAAACGCATCGTGAAACAGGCAGCCGAAGATACTGGCATAGGGGTAGCCGCTATTATCAGTGCGATTGGGCCTGAATACGTGATGCTTAATGGCGGAGTGATAGAAGCATTACAGAAACCCATGTTGCCGGTTATTCGCAAGGCAGCTGCGAAGCATGTGCTACCCGGCACGATGGACGGAATTAAGATTGAGGCCAGTAAGCTTGGCGATGATGGGGGCATTCATGGTGCGGCCATATTGGCAAATGAAGAAGAGGCGAAAGCCAAGCGCTAAGCAACATTCTGGTCCTGTTCTGGAGCCGGGACCGACTCAAGGCTCTTTATTGCTTGGGAGCGTTTGTTTGCATCCTGCGCCAGTTCCATGAACCTAATTTGACTTCGTAGAGGTACTTCATTTTTCCCGGGCTTAAGCTGAACATAGGTACCATCAGGTTGTAACAAATGTGCTTTCACGTTATCGCTTAAATGAATGGGCAGGATCTCATTTAGAATTCTATTTTTCAGGGAGGCATCCTCAATCGGGAAAGCAATCTCAATGCGTTTTCGAAAATTGCGATGCATCCAGTCGCCGCTGCCGACATAAACCTCAGGATTGCCTTCATTTTCAAACGCATAGATTCTGCTGTGCTCAAGAAAGCGGTCAACAATACTCCGAACAGTAATATTTTGGCTAAGCTCAGGGACTCCCGGGCGAAGGCAGCAGATGCCCCTTACAATAAGGTCAATTTTGACACCTGCCTGGCTGGCTTCATAAAGGGCTTCAATTACTGGTTTATCAACCAGCGAATTCATCTTTGCAGTAATGCGTGCAGGTTTTCCCTCCCGGGCGATGCCAGTCTCTCGCTGGATTAGTTCCAGTGTTCGGGATTGAAATTCAAACGGGGATGCGATCAGTTTTTTGGTTCCCTCAAATTCACAGAAACCGGTCAGTAGATTGAAAACAGCAGCCGAATCCTGTCCGTAGTCTTCACGGCAGGTCATCATCCCCAGATCTGTGTACAATTTGGCGGTTGACGGGTTGTAGTTGCCCGTTGCCAGATGCAAATAGTGTCGGAGCCGACCTTCCTCCTGGCGCACAATCATACAGAGCTTGGAATGAATTTTGTAACCCCTTAATCCGTAGCTGACATGTACGCCCGACTCTTCCATCTCTCGTGCCCGGCGGATATTGCTGGCTTCGTCAAACCTCGCCTTAAGCTCTACAACCACTGCCACCTCCTTGCCATTTTGCGCAGCCTTCATTAGGGCATTAGTAATACGGGGGTTGCTCCCAATGCGGTAGAGGGTTTGCTTGATGGCAAGCACCTTGGGATCGCTTGCGGCCTGATTCAAGAGGTCAACTACGCATTCAAAACTCTCGTAGGGATGATGGAGGAGCACATCTTGTTTGCGGATTACCTCGAAGATGTCCGTTTGTTTTTTGGAGGACGGGGAGGGTGCTGGCAAAAAGTGATCATTACGCAATTCGGGGGAGTGGTCTCCCTCCAAAAGTCCATTTAAGTGTATGGGGTTTACGGGTCCTTCTATGAGGTAGAGATCATCCTCAGATAATTCCATAGCTTCCAGCAGGTTACAAACCAGCTCATTAGGGGCATCATGATCCATCTCCAAGCGTACGGCGTGTCCTTTTCGGCGGTTGCGCAGTTCGTTTTCAACCGCTTTAAGAATGTTATCGGTGTCCTCCTCGTCCACGTACAGCTCACTGTTGCGCGTTACGCGAAACCGCCATGCGCCCATCACTTTGTTGCCCGGGAAGAGCGATTCGACAAAATGAGAAATGATATCGGCTAAGAATACATACTCGCGTTCTGATTCTTCCCCCGGTAGTTGCACCAGCCGTGGGATGACGCGGGGTACTTGCACGATGCAGAGACGTTGCTCAAGGCCGCGTTTACTCTTGCGTTCAACACGTGCAATAACATTCAGCGACTTATTGAGGATCAGGGGAAACGCCTTCGATGGATCTACAGCCAGAGGGGTGAGGACGGGCCTTACCTTTTCATTAAAGTATTTCTCCACCCAGATACGGTGATTATCTGAAAGATGATCCATCTCATGGAAATAAAAACCATTTTCCTGCAGTTGGGGTTGTAACTCCTCGCGCCAGCAGCCGAAGAGGTCGTCGACCATTCGATGAATTCGCAGTGATGAAGCTTGATAGGTTTCGGTGGCAGTACGCCCATCCAGGCTGCGTTTTATGACCGAACTTTCAATTTGTTGCTTCAACCCGGCGATGCGCACTTCAAAAAATTCATCGAGGTTGGAATTGGCGATGCAGAAAAACTTGAGTCGTTCGAGCAGTGGATTGGTGGAATCCAGAGCCTCCTCCATCACACGCTGGTTAAACTCCAACCAGCTGAGTTCTCTATTGATAAAATGCGAAGAGGGACTACTCATGAAAAAGGGGAAGGAAGGGTAGCCAATTTTCCCCCTTAAAAACAGACTATTTGAGGGAATGAACACAAAAACATCCAAAATAAGCGAAATTTGAACTAAATCGTTATTTTGATAACAGAACAGGCTCTATTAATTCGCATGAAATCACAAAATATTCAGTTATTATGCAGATTTTATTCCCACTTCATTTAACGACGCCTAATGCCATAAAACGCTGAATAACAGT
Source organism: Verrucomicrobiota bacterium (assembly GCA_030747505.1). Taxonomy (GTDB): domain Bacteria; phylum Verrucomicrobiota; class Verrucomicrobiia; order Limisphaerales; family UBA1100; genus UBA1100. Next base: position 33,882 of record JASLKQ010000013.1, read on the forward strand.
GGTTTCTGAGAGCGTGAATTTCAGGGACTGGTTTTATCCGCACATTATCCACATATAAAATGCCCAAAAAATGGGCTTTTCGCTGACAAAGCGGCCCGATATGTTTCTCCCATGCGCTCTATTGTCAGTATTTTGCTCACTATAAACTCAATAGTCTGTGCCGCAGACTGGCCAAATTGGCGTGGGCCCAATCATGATGGCATTTCTAAGGAGAAAGTACCCAAGGCAAATTTTAGCAGGATTGCATGGAGAAAGCAGATCGGGGTTGGGTTTTCCGGCATGGCGGTTTCTGAAGGACGGTTGTTTGCCTTGGGATGCACCGCTAAAAAACGGGGAAATGAAGAAACACTTTATTGTATGGATTCGGGTTCGGGGAAAATTCTCTGGAAAGATACTTACCCGGCAGCACTAGTGGATTATCTGCATGAAGGCGGTCCCTGCGCTTCACCAACGGTTGAAGGGAAACGGGTGTATGGCCTTAGTAAATCAGGCCGCTTGGTATGTTACGATGTGGCAAACGGAAAAAAGCACTGGAACGTTGACCTCATGGCCAAGGCTGGGTTGCCGCGTCCTCCACAGTGGGGATTTGCTGCTTCGCCAGTGGTTTTGGGCAGTAAAATTATTGTGGAGGCTACGTTTACCTGTGCCCTTGATAAGACCACCGGCAAGGAAATCTGGCGCAGTAAAGTGTACAAGCCGGCATATGGGTCGCCTATGGCCTTTGAGTTCAAGGGCCGCACCTACCTTGCCACGCTTAAAACCGATGGGTTGGTGATTCTAGATGCAGCTACAGGGAAAACGATTGCTTTTCAGGATTGGCGTACTTCTTTTCAGACCAATTCAACCACGCCCATTGTTATTGGCAACAAGGTCTTTGTTTCCACCGGTTACCGCCGTGGGTGCGCACTGTTTGAATTTACGGGCAATAGCCTCAAGCAGATCTATACTAACAAGAGCTTGAGTAACCATATGAATAACTCCGTGGTATTGGGCGAATATGTGTATGGATTTGATGGAAACACGCATCAGGCCGGCCCCAAGGAGCTCGTTTGCATGAGACTGGCCGATGGGAAGGTGCAGTGGCGAGCGGAAGGGTACCGGTGCGGATCGGTGATGGCAGTGCAGGATAGTCTCCTTGTCCTGGGTGAAACCGGTAATTTAGCGCTTGGGGCGGCCTCCCCCAAGGGGTTTAAGCCGGAGGCCCAAGCCCAAATCCTTCGAGGTCGCTGCTGGACAGTTCCCGTTTTAGCCAATGGCCGAATTTATGCCCGAAATGCAGCAGGAGAACTCGTTTGTGTGGATGCTCGTCCCTGATGGTCATCCTGTAATTATGCACGAATCCCGATTAATATTGGTCTTCCAGTTACCTTTCTAAACAGAATTACATTAACAGCAACGCCCTGATCGTCCATAAAGAGCAACTCAATTTGGTTATGCCAATGGCATTCCATATCATGGCCCATATAATATGAAAGCAGTTATATTAGCCGGTGGATCCGGTACCCGTATTTCCGAGGAAAGCTACCTAAGGCCCAAGCCGATGATCGAAATTGGAGGCAAGCCGATCCTCTGGCATATCCTCAAAATGTATTCTGCCCACGGAATCCATGACTTTGTTATTTGCTGTGGTTACAAGGGTTATGTCATTAAGGAATATTTCGCCAACTACTTTCTCCATATGTCCGATGTAACTTTCGATCTGGCAAATAACAAAATGGAGGTTCATGAGCATAATGCTGAACCTTGGCGTGTGACTCTCATCGACACCGGGGACAGCACTTTAACAGGCGGCCGTCTTAAGCGGGTATCAGATTATGTGAAGGATGAGGAGTTTTGCCTCACCTACGGGGATGGGGTGGGAGATATTGATATAACCGCTTCAATAGCCTTCCATCAACAGCATGGCAAGCTGGCGACTATGACAACGACGCTGCCGGCCGGCCGCTTTGGGGCTGTAAAGCTGGAAGATGAAAAGATAGTGGGTTTTGAGGAAAAACCGCAAGGCGATAAGGGGATGATTAATGGCGGGTTTTTTATCTTCTCGCCGAAAGTTTTGACATACATAGATGGCGATCATTCATCGTTGGAAGGAGACTTTCTTCAGCGGTTGGTCGAGGCCGATGAACTGAGGGCATGGAAGCATCAGGGATTTTGGCAGCCAATGGATACGATGCGGGAAAAACAGCAACTGGAAGAACTCTGGCAGACTGGCCAGGCTCCGTGGAAGCAATGGGATTGAACGCTTCAGTTAACCCAGAATTCTGGCGAGGTAAACGAGTTTTTCTTACCGGGCACACGGGCTTCAAGGGGAGCTGGTTATCTTTGTGGCTCCAAATGCTGGGAACGGAATTGACCGGGTTCGCCCTGGGGCCACCCACTACACCCAGTTTGTTCAAGGAGGCAAATGTTGCCAAGGGAATGACCTCTATAGAGGGGGACATCAGGGATTTGGATCATTTGCGTGAATCCATGGAGAGAGCTTCTCCGGAAATTATTATCCATATGGCGGCGCAACCATTGGTTCGCTATTCCTACCAAAACCCTGTTGAGACCTACGCGACAAATGTAATGGGAACGGTTAATGTACTTGAAGCCGTGAGAAACATCTCCGGAGCACGTTGTGTGGTTAATGTTACTACAGATAAGTGTTATGATAATAAGGAACTGGATCGGCCCTATCAGGAAGAAGATCCAATGGGGGGCCACGACCCCTATAGCAGCAGCAAGGGATGTGCGGAACTGGTTAGTGCGGCCTACCGTTCTTCATTCTTTAACCCACAAGACTATGCGAGCCACGGGGTTGCTTTGGCTACTGCACGGGCAGGAAATGTAATTGGAGGAGGGGATTGGGCCAAGGATCGGCTGATCCCGGATATCATACGGGCGTTCAGGCAGGGCAAGATAGCGCAAATCCGCAACCCCCATGCCGTGAGACCATGGCAACATGTTTTGGAGCCTCTCGGTGGGTATCTTGTCTTGGCTGAAAAACTGCTAAATGAAGGCGTCGAATATGCTGAGGGGTGGAACTTCGGGCCGAAGAATGAAGATGCCAAGCCGGTTGAATGGATTGTAAAGCAAATGGCTTCCCGCTGGGGAGACTCCGCCAGATGGGAGAGTGACCCGGGAGAGCACCCGCATGAAGCAGGACTCCTTAAGCTGGATATTACCAAGGTCCGCAATCGACTGGGTTGGGAACCGCCTCTGGATTTGCATGATGCACTCAATCTGGTTATCGACTGGGCACAAAAACACAGTCAGGGTGCGGATATGCGTACCTTCACCCAAAATCAAATCCTTACTCACCAGAATTTAGATTAAATCCTTCTGCGAATGAATGGAATCACATGATGCACATTAATTTTGGCGTAATTGGTAATGTCATTTGCTTGATATTGTACTCCTCTCCACCTAGAAAGTCCGTAGTTCAATTTACTTGGACCATTGACTTAGGCTTTTTGGGGGGGAGTCGATCACTACGGTGCGAATCGACGGGCGCGAAGCGCTGTCTCCAGTGGATAGAATCTTCCCCTAAAACCAAATGAAAAAGGTAATTATCACGGGAGGGGCTGGGTTCATTGGTTCTGCAGTGATCCGTTTCCTGATCAATAGGACGGATCACGAGGTGGTAAACCTCGATAAGCTTACCTACGCAGGGAACCTCGAGTCGCTCCAACAAGAGTCAAGTAACGGGCGTTATCGGTTCTTTCAAGGAGATATCGTGGAGAGAACGATGGTTTCAGGGGTTTTTGATGAAGTTCAGCCCGACATTGTTATGCACCTTGCTGCTGAATCTCATGTCGACCGTTCAGTCGAAGGCCCGTCTGAGTTCATACAGACTAATATGGTAGGCACCTATGTATTACTTGAAGCCGCTCGCGCTTACTGGACTAAACTTCCTGCAGATAAACAATCTGCTTTCCGGTTTCATCATGTCTCCACTGACGAGGTGTATGGCAGTCTGGGCGAGGAAGGGTTGTTCACCGAAGAAACCGCCTACGATCCGAGCTCTCCTTATTCGGCCTCCAAGGCCGGGTCTGATCATTTGGTGCGTGCTTGGCAGCGCACCTATGGCTTGCCGATTCTAATCACAAATTGTTCCAATAACTACGGGCCTTATCAGTTTCCGGAAAAGCTCATCCCGCTAATTATCCTCAATGCGCTTGAAGGCAAGCCGCTTCCTATCTATGGCAGCGGGCAACAGATTCGCGACTGGCTTTATGTCGAAGATCACGTTAGAGCGCTCTACGAAGTTGTGACCAAAGGAAGTGTGGGGGAGACCTATAATATCGGAGGACACAACGAAAAGACCAACCTCGAGGTTGTCCACGCTATATGCGATCTCCTTGATGAATATAAATGTGACCACCCAAATGGTATCGCCAGTTATAAAGACCTCATTACTTTCGTTGCAGACCGTCCAGGGCATGATCAGCGCTATGCGATCGATGCCAGCAAGATCCAGCGAGATCTTGGCTGGACTCCAGTCGAGACTTTCGAGACCGGCATGCGTAAAACCGTCGAGTGGTATCTAGATAATTCTGAATGGTGCCGGCATGTCCAGGACGGAAGCTATCAGCGGCAACGTCTGGGGCTTGTGTAAAAAATATATAGGAGCATAATAATGAGAGGAATAATCTTGGCTGGGGGCTCCGGGACGCGTCTGTATCCCGCAACCCAGATTATCTCCAAACAGCTGCTGCCAATCTATGACAAACCAATGATCTACTACCCGCTGAGCATCCTGATGCTCTCGGGAATTCGGGAAATCCTGATCATCTCCACACCTCAAGATACGCCTCGTTTTGAACAACTTCTTGGTGATGGCAACCAATGGGGGATTCAGCTGCAATACGCCGTGCAGGCCAGTCCTGATGGATTGGCGCAGGCCTTCTTGATTGGAGAAGACTTTATCGGAGGTGAGCCGTGTTCCTTGATTCTTGGCGACAACCTCTTTTTTGGTCACGACTTGCAGAAGTCTCTAGAGAGGGCGGCACAAAAAACCGAGGGAGCGACCGTCTTTGCTTACCCAGTGCAAGATCCTGAGCGCTATGGCGTAGTGGATTTTGATGCCAACGGCAGGGCTCTCTCCATTGAAGAAAAACCACCTGAGCCGAAATCGCAATATGCTGTAACCGGCCTCTACTTCTATGACCACCAAGTGGTTGAGATTGCCAAAAGCATCGAGCCTTCAGCACGGGGAGAGCTCGAAATCACCACAGTTAACCAATGCTATCTTGAGCGAGGCCAGTTGGAGGTCGAAACCCTTGGGCGCGGCATGGCATGGCTGGACACAGGCACTCATGAATCATTGCTTGAGGCAAGTCAGTTTGTGCACACCCTCGAAAGGCGGCAAGGGGTTATGATCGCCTCACCCGAAGAGGTCGCCTGGCGAAAGCGTTGGATTGATGACGGCGCCCTGAAGGCACTGGCCAAGGTTCTTGAGAAAAGTGAATATGGCCAGTATCTCCTGCAGCTACCCGGCACCCAGATTTCCTGATTTCCAGCATGCAAGCGACCACAATCGCTCTTTCAGACGTCATGATTCTTCAACCTGAAGTGTTTGGTGACGCTCGTGGATTCTTTGTCGAGAGATGGAATGCCAAGACCTTTGAACGGACAACCGGTGTGGATGTTAATTTCGTGCAGGATAATCGGTCTCGTTCGGAAAAAGGTGTACTGCGCGGATTGCATTATCAACTCAGGCATCCTCAGGGAAAGCTGGTTTGGGTTGAGGCAGGGAAAGTACTAGATGTAATTGTGGATTTGCGTAGATCCTCCGATACTTTTGGGAGGCATGCTGCTATAGAGCTCACGGGGGAAGACCACAAACAGCTTTGGATTCCGCCTGGGTTTGCGCATGGCTTTGTAGCTCTGAGTGAGGTGGCAGATGTTTTCTATAAGACTACCGACTATTATGCCCCCAACGATGAGCATTGCATACGCTGGGATGATACGGATCTAAAGATAGATTGGCAGTTGGGAGCAATACAGCCACAGCTTTCTCAGAAAGATCGGAAGGGCACTTCTTTCCGTGAAGCAGAGACCTATTCATAATGGAAAGTGTCTCAAAACGGACACACAAAAGCCGAGATCCGAAATACGCCAAAATTCTGCTTACCGGAGGCACAGGGCAAGTGGGGAGGGAGCTCCAGAGCACGCTGCGTTCATTGGGGGATGTTTGGGCACCATCCAGTGATGAATTTGATTTGGCCAAAACACAATCCCTTCGTGACAAGGTTCAGTCTTTTCGGCCGGATTTGATCATAAATTCAGCGGCGTCTACCGATGTAGACAAGATTGAATCTGAGCCCACACTTGCTCATATTGTTAATGGGGAGGCACCCAAAGTCCTTGCTGAAGAGGCTTATAATCTAAATATTCCACTGATCCATTATTCCACCGACTATGTCTTTGATGGAGCTAAATCTGAGCCTTACACTGAAGATGACATTCCGAATCCAATCAACGTTTATGGAAATACCAAGCTGGCGGGAGAACGCGCTCTTCAAGAAACTTGCGACCAGTACTTGATCTTACGAACCAGTTGGGTCTTCAGCAGAAGAGGCAGGAACTTTCTGACCACCATGCTTCGATTATTCCAAGAAAGAGAGGAGATTAGTGTCGTAGAGGATCAGCTCGGAGCCCCGACCTCCGCCTCGTTGCTGGCTGAAGCAACAGCACAAATTCTTGGAGATCTGAGAACGAGAGATGAGAGTGAAGACCGATGGGGGTTATACCATCTCACTCCAAGGGGTCAGACCAGTTGGTACGGATTTGCGCAGGAAATCCTAAAGAAAGAAATAGAGCGCAATCAACTTTGTAATCAACTTATGATCAAGGAGATTCATCCGATACCGACGTCGGCTTATCCCACGCCAGCACGGCGCCCGAAGAATAGTAGCCTTGATACTTCCAAACTGGTTCGAGAATTTCAGATTGAACTTCCCAAGTGGGAGAAGGGTCTTCTATGATTTTTCACTGAACCAATGAAGAAGGCAATTATAACAGGCATCACTGGGCAGGATGGATCTTATCTGGCCGAACTTCTCCTGGACAAGGGCTATGAAGTGCACGGGATCAGGCGCAGGTCCTCCTCCTTTAATACCGGCAGAATAGATCATCTCTATAAGGATCCACATGAGCAGGGGGCAAACCTGATTCTTCACTATGGAGATATGACTGATTCAACCTGTCTGACCCGGATTATCGAGCTGGTTCAGCCCGATGAAATCTATAATTTAGCCGCCCAGTCCCATGTGGCCGTGAGTTTTGAAGAGCCTGAATACACCGCTGACTGTGATGCCTTAGGGGCATTGCGTATGTTGGAGGCGATTCGCCTGCTTAATCTCCAGGAAAAAGTTCGGTTTTATCAGGCCAGCACCTCGGAATTGTTTGGATTAGTGCAGGAAGTGCCCCAAAAGGAAACCACTCCCTTTCATCCCAGGAGCCCTTATGGAGTTGCCAAGCAGTTTGCCTATTGGGCGACAGTAAATTATCGTGAAGCTTACCAAATGTATGCGTGTAATGGCATACTGTTTAACCATGAGAGCCCTCGTCGCGGAGAAACCTTTGTCACCCGTAAAATTACTCGCGGGATGGCTCGAATAAAATTGGGAACCCAAGCCTGTCTTTATCTGGGAAATCTGGATGCCAAACGGGACTGGGGTCACGCCCGGGATTTTGTGGAGGCACAGTGGTTAATGCTGCAACAGAAAAAACCTGAAGATTACGTGATTGCGACGGGCATTCAACATAGTGTCCGGGATTTTGTAAATGCCGCCGCCAAGACGTTGGACATGGAGATTCGCTGGGAAGGGGAAGGGGAGCAGGAGATTGGCTTTTTGGAAGATGAGCCGATAATTAAAGTGGACCCACGTTATTACCGGCCTGCCGAAGTGGGTGCGTTGCTGGGGGATCCCTCGAAGGCAAAGCAAGAGCTGGGCTGGACTCCAAAAACTACCTTTGAAGAACTGGTTGAAGAAATGACGACATCGGACCTAGAAGCAGCAAAAGCAGAGATGGAGTGATTGATTTCAGGAAGCGAAAGTCCTGCAGCGCTTAGTCCCAGACTATAGAGCGTCAATACCATCAACCCTATATTTATATGTTATTTAGGCTTGAAAATAGAACCGAAGAATCATAATGCTCATTCTGTTCAAATTATTTTGAACAAAAAATCCTACAAGCGAAAGTCGATCTGCGAATCGAGGGGCGCGGAGCGTTATATGGGCTCTGTACTTCATGGCTAAACAAAAGACCCAGAATAATCAGGTATCTCAGCAAGCCTCGGAGCCCTTAGATGGGGTGCGCTTGGAATTGGTCGAAGTCGCTGGTCAAGCCGCGCATGTGCTTGGTTTCCCGCGGTCAGTGGGAGAAATCTATGGCCTGCTTTACTTGGCGCCCAACCCTGTTTCGGCTCCCGATATTTGTGATGCGTTATCTGCCAGCAAGGGAAGTGTGAGTCAAGGGGTGCGGCAGTTGGTTGCCCTTGGATTTGTTAATACCGCTCGCGTGCATGGAAACCGGAGAATTCATTACGAGGCTGTTCTGGAAGTTGGAGCCGTCCTGCGCCAAGGGTACGAGCAGACTATCCAGAAACGTACAATCGTGGCAGAAGAAAAGATGAAAGGACTTCATCAATCTTTAATGGTGCAGAAAAGCCAGCTTGGCCCAGATGATTACCTTCTCATCAAGGATCGGCTGCAGGGGCTCACAAAAGTACAAAAACGAATAAAAAAACTGATGCCGCTAATTACCGCCTTGCTCAAATGACAATCTACGAGAAGCTGCAGCGCAGGTTGCGTCGATCGCCCAGAAAGTGGTTGGTTACAGGGGTGGCGGGCTTCATTGGTTCTCATATAGTCGAGAAGTTATTGCAGTTAAACCAGAAGGTTGTGGGGCTTGATAATTTTTCGACGGGGAAGAGAGCAAATCTGGAGGATCTGCAGGGTTCACTGAATGCTAAACAACGGAGAGCATTTCGTTTCATTGAAGGGGATATCACCTCAGAAACAGATTGCAAAAAGGCCTGTAGGGGAGTGGACTATGTCCTGCATCAGGCGGCTCTGGGCTCTGTGCCACGATCCTTTGCCGATCCACTATCAACTCATTTAGCTAATACGACGGGGTTTCTCCAAATCCTCTTGGCGGCACAAAAAGCGAAGGTAAAGCGTGTTGTCTATGCTTCCAGTAGTTCAGTTTATGGGGATGAAAAAACACTCCCCAAGAAAGAGGAAAAAACCGGTGCGCTACTCTCCCCATATGCGGTTAGTAAAATGGTTGATGAAATGTATGCCCATGTTTTTGGGATTGGGTATGGGCAGGAAATTGTCGGTCTACGTTACTTCAATGTTTTTGGGCCCAGACAGGACCCTGAAGGTCCTTATGCCGCTGTCATCCCTCAGTGGATGATTGGTTTACTTAAAGGCAAACCGACAACAGTCAATGGAGATGGCAAAACGACTCGTGATTTTTGTTATGTTGCTAATGTGATTCAGGCAAATCTTCTTGCTGCGACATCCAAGGCCGCCGCAGGGAATGTATACAATATTGCGAATGGAAAGAGAACCAGCCTGAATAACCTGCACCGGCAATTACGCACCTTAACAGGCAATAAGACCAAACCTGAATATCGACCCTTCCGTGAAGGTGATGTAAAGCACTCTCTGGCTGATATAAGTGAGGCAAAACAAGATCTGGATTTTCGTCCAACGCACGCTATTGAAGAAGGGCTAGAATTTACTGTAGAGTGGTACAAGCAAAAGTAGAGGCATGAAAGTTACAATCTATGGCGCGGGGTATGTCGGCTTGGTTACAGGGGCGTGCCTGTCTGAAGTGGGCAATGATGTTCTGTGTGTGGACGTTAATGAAGACCGGGTAGCAGCTTTGAATCGGGGCGAGATTCCAATTTATGAACCGGGGCTTTCAAAAATCATTATCAGGAATTGCGAGTCGGGTCGTCTGAGGTTTACCACTCATGCCGCAGAGGCGGTTGCCCATGGGATCCTGCAGTTTGTAGCAGTAGGCACTCCTCCTGCTGAAGATGGCTCAGCCGATCTCAAATATGTGTTGGAGGTCGCCCAGACTATTGGACGTCACATGGAAGAATACCGGCTCGTGGTGGATAAATCTACTGTGCCAGTAGGCACTGCTGATCGGGTTTCTAAAGTCATTGCAGAGGAACTAAAGAAAAGGAGTGAGGATATTCCTTACAGTGTGGCATCTAACCCTGAATTCCTTAAGGAAGGTGATGCAGTTACTGATTTCATGAAGCCTGACCGCATCGTGATTGGAACTGGTGAAGCGCGCGCAGAACAACTGCTTCGCGAACTTTATGCGCCCTTTAACCGAAATCATGAACGGGTGTTTGCCATGGATGTACGGTCAGCGGAACTCACCAAATATGCGGCCAACGCGATGCTGGCCACCAAAATCAGCTTCATGAATGAGATGGCAAATATTGCCGAATGTGTTGGGGCAAACATCGAGCAGGTGAGGCTTGGCATTGGGTCTGATTCTCGTATTGGCTATTCTTTTATCTATCCGGGATGTGGTTATGGAGGTTCCTGTTTTCCCAAAGACGTTCGGGCAGTCGAACAAACCTCTCGTGCACATGGATATGAGCCAAGGATTCTTCCAGCCGTAGACGCCACCAATGAAGCCCAAAAAGAAGTGCTCTTTTCAAAGATTCAATACCGATTGGGGAATCTCAAGGGCAAAACGATTGCTATTTGGGGCCTGGCCTTTAAGCCAAATACTGATGATATGCGTGAAGCATCCAGCCTCGTCCTTATCCGGGCACTCCTGGATGCGGGAGCTAAGGTGCGCGCACATGATCCTGAATCAATGAAGACGGCAGAATCAATGCTCCCTGGAGGAGTTGAATATTGTGATGACCCTTACACGGCTATTGAAGGAGCTAATGCCTTGGCCATTGTGACTGAATGGAAGGCATTCAGGAGCCCCGGTTTTGAGCGGGTAAAAGAGCTGCTTACTGAACCTCTTATATTTGATGGTCGTAATCTGTATGACCCAGAAGCAGTTGCAGCGGCTGGAATGGAATATCATTCTATAGGAAGATCTGTATCTATGGCGAAAGCATGAAGATAGGAATCATTGGCTTAGGATACGTGGGGTTGCCTTTGGTGATCCAATTCGCGAAATCAGGCGCACAAGTGCTTGGTATAGATGTGGACGAAAAGAAAGTGGAGGCCCTGAATAAGGGGGAAAGCTATATTAGCCATATCTCCTCTGAAGAGGTCATGAATCAAGTAGACAATGGACGCGTGGAAGCGACCACGGATTGTTCGAGGGTAAATGAACTCGATGCAATGTTAATATGTGTCCCAACACCTCTAAATGGGGTTCGCGAACCGGACCTGTCTTATGTTTTGAATACAGGTCGGTCGATTGCGCCACATTTACCAAAGGGGATTGTTGTCTCCTTGGAATCAACCACATATCCAGGAACGACCGAGGATGAATTAAGACCCATTCTGGAGGAAGGCAGTGGCCTGAAGGCGGGCATCGATTTTCATCTTGCCTATTCTCCTGAACGCGAAGACCCAGGCAACCCGGATAGACAAGTTGCCAAGATCCCCAAGGTGATTGGAGGTTTTACTCCGGAGTGTTTAGATAAAGCGAAGGCAGTTTACGCTATAGCAATTGAGACTTTGGTGCCTGTTGCCAGTTGCCGTGTTGCTGAAGCTATTAAGCTCACTGAAAACATCTTTCGTTGTGTCAATATCGCGCTCGTGAATGAGCTCAAGATGATTTACCAGAAGATGGGGATTGATGTTTGGGAAGTCATTGAAGCAGCCAAGACAAAGCCTTTTGGTTACATGCCTTTTTACCCGGGCCCTGGTCTTGGAGGCCACTGTATCCCTATCGACCCATTCTATCTTAGCTGGAAGGCGAGACAAGAAGGAATGGAGGCCCGATTTATCGAGCTCGCAGGAGAGGTAAATACCAGTATGCCTGACTATGTAATTGGCAGACTAAAGGCAGCTCTGGAGGCTATAGGGAAGACAATTAAGGGCAGCAAGGTTTTGATCGTAGGCTTGGCGTATAAGCCAGATGTGGAAGATGATAGGGAATCACCGAGTTATGTTCTGATGGAGAAACTTGAAATATTAGGGGCAGAAGTTGGATACCATGACCCACACATCCCTGTGATCAGGCCTAGTCGCGAATATAGCCACTTTGCCGGCAAAAAATCAGTGCTCCTTGAACGGGATTTGCTGACCAGTTATGACGCTGCGATTATTTCCACGGCACACGAAGGCGTGGATTATGCATATTTGACTAATTGTGTTTCTAGTGTTGTCGATACACGCAATGCAATCCCTGAGGGTAAACGCGACGCAGAGAATATCTGGAAGGCTTGAGCGGAAAGTACTATGAAGGAACGAAGAGTTATAAAGTTACAATAGTGAAATCATGAATCATTATGATCGAAAACGTGTACTGGTTACCGGCGGAGCCGGCTTTTTGGGTTCCCACTTATGCGAACGACTGCTCCAGGAAGAGAATGATGTCATCTGTCTTGATAATTTTTTACCGGAACCAAGGACAACATCAAGCATCTCCTGGGGAATCAACATTTTGAGTTGATTCGCCACGATGTAACTTTTCCGCTCTATGTAGAGGTTGATGAAATCTATAACCAAGCCTGTCCGGCTTCTCCCGTCCATTACCAACATGATCCCGTGCAAACAACCAAGACCAGTGTTCATGGGGCTATCAACATGCTTGGGTTGGCTAAACGCACCAAGGCCAGAATATTTCAGGCCTCCGCAAGTGAGGTTTATGGCGACCCACATGTTCATCCCCAAACGGAGACCTACTGCGGAAACATTGTTTTTTGACTATCGCAGACAGCATGGGATCGAAATTAAGGTGGCCCGAATCTTTAATACCTACGGTCCACGAATGCATCCAAATGACGGGCGGGATGTCTCAAATTTTATCATGCAGGCACTGGCAGGAGAGCCCATCACAATTTATGGTGATGGCCAACAGACACGCTCATTTTGCTATGTAGATGATCTGATCGAGGCCTTCATCCGATTGATGAAAACCCCTGAAGATATCATTGGCCCAATCAATCTGGGCAACCCAGTTGAGTTCACTATTCAGGAATTGGGGGAAAAGGTTATCGAACTAGCGAATTCCAAATCAGAAATCAACTTTGAACCGTTGCCTGAAGATGACCCGGCGCAACGGAAGCCTGATATCAATCAGGCTAAAACATCCCTTGAGTGGGAGCCAAAAGTTTCGCTGGAGGACGGATTGAAAAAAACGTTTGATTATTTCAGCCGAGTTTTGAATCCGCCATGGGCTAACCAGAATTTCAAGCTATGCTAAACGACAAAACCATCCTAATCACCGGGGGCACAGGATCCTTCGGGAAATGTTTTATTCGTACGGTGTTGGAGCTTTACCAACCGAAGAAGCTCATCGTTTACAGCCGCGATGAACTAAAGCAGTTTGAAATGCAGCAAATTTGGCCCGCTGATGGGAAAATGCGTTATTTCATTGGTGATGTACGTGATTTGCCCCGATTGAAAATGGCCATGAGTAATGTGGATATAGTCATGCATGCTGCCGCCCTTAAGCAGGTTCCCGCTGCCGAATACAACCCTTTTGAAGCAGTGAAGACCAATATTATTGGCGGGCAGAATGTGATTGATGCGGCCATGGCTCAAGGGGTGGAAAAAGTAATAGCGCTTAGCACAGATAAGGCAGCGGCACCTATTAACCTGTATGGAGCCACTAAGCTTTGCTCCGACAAACTTTTTATTGCGGCAAATAATTATTCGGGAGCACTCGATATAAGTTTTAGTGTGGTGAGGTACGGAAATGTAATGGGAAGCCGCGGGTCTGTTATCCCGTTTTTTTATAAAAAGAAGGAAAACGGAGAACTACCTATAACGGACAACCGAATGACGAGGTTTAGTATCACTTTGCAGGAAGGCGTCGACTTTGTGCTAGGTTGTTTGGATAAAATGTGGGGAGGAGAATTATTCGTGCCCAAGATTCCCAGCTATCGGATAGTGGATGTTGCTGAAGCTATTGCTCCTGAGGCAAAACGTATAATTACAGGCATTCGTCCCGGAGAGAAGCTACATGAGGAGATGATTACCTCCACAGATTCACTGAATACAATAGAATTCAAGGATTACTATGTCATTCTGCCGTCCACCCCGTTGTGGGATAAGAATAAGTTCATACAAGAGAGCAACCAATCCAAAGGAACAACATGTGATTTAGGGTTTGCTTACACTAGTGAGAACAATGAAAAGTTTTTGTCAGTCGATGAGCTTAGGGTTTTAATCAAAAAATCATGTTCATGAAGATGGAGTCAATATCATATGTCCATCAAGATATCACAGCCGTCGACATCGATTCGCTCGTAGAGGTACTGCGGTCCGAATGGCTTACCCAAGGCCCAAAGGTCCCCGAGTTTGAGCAAGCTGTGGCGGATTACTGTGGCGCTGATCGCGGCGTTGCGGTGAGCAGCGCGACGAGCGCGTTGCACCTCGCATGTTTGGCTCTCGATTTGGGGCCTGGTGATTGGCTTTGGACCAGTCCAAATACATTCGTCGCCAGTTCCAATTGCGCATTATATTGTGGGGCCCAGGTTGACTTCGTCGATATTGATCCTAGCACCTACAACATAAGCGTGGAGATGCTTAAAGAAAAACTCGAAAAGGCTAAAGCGGACAACAAGCTACCCAAAATTGTTATGCCCGTGCATTTCGCCGGTCAAAGTTGCGATATGGCTGCGATTCACGGACTATCGAGCCAATATGGCTTTCGCATCATAGAGGATGCTTCCCACGCCATCGGGGCCAGTTATCTTGAGGAACCAGTTGGGTCATGCC
>JASLKQ010000140.1:0-5888 GCA_030747505.1 Verrucomicrobiota bacterium
GAAAGCCCTACTCAGTCAGCATGGTTTGGATTGCCGACCAGACACGCCTGACAACCAAGGCCTATCACCAGTCATGGCTTACTGATCCTCAGCGTGCCGGAGGCGGTAAATTGATTTACCATGGAATTCATTACCTTGATGTCATCCAGTATTTACTCAATGATCCGATCCGGGAAATTACCGGGTTCATTCAAAATGTCGGTGGTCAACCAATTCACGTGGAAGATTCTGCGGTCGTCAGTTTTAGGTTCGCCAGTGGTGCCACCGGAACCCATAACACCGGGTATTATCTGGAAAAAGGCAAACAGAGCGAGATTCGCATTTGGGGGTCGCACGGATGGTTAAGGCTGGCTCATCTAGAAGGCAAACCCCTCCAGTGGCACTCAACCCAACACAGTGCACCGCGAGGAATACAGGAATTTATACATACCGACACGCTGCAGATGTATCACTTGTTTTTTCAGGACGCAATCGATGCAGTCGGCAACCAAACCCCACCTCCCATTACGACCAACGAATCATTAAGGGCCTTACGCGTGGTTTTCGCCGCCTACAAAGCCGTATCCACCGGACAGACTCAACGAGTGAAACCATCTGCGACACAATAAGTCTTGAGTTCAGCAATTCAGTTTTGCCTCTGGCCCAATAGCAGTATTATTATTCCTGCATGAATCAAATCCAATCGGTTATTGCAAAGGTGGAAATATCCGAATTTGTCTGGATCGCAGCAGGACTAGCCGCACTTGTAATCATTATGCTGATTCTCAAGCCGCGAAGTTGACCGTGCCTCCCGGCAATAGTTAAGGGCCAGGAGGAGGTGCCAGTGGCGGCATGGGCTGCACCGGTCGACTAATACTGGTTTCGGGTTTTCTCGCGGAATTTCCCCCAGAAGTCTTGATATGCTCCGAGGCTGCCCTATCGAGAGCGGCATCAGCGACCTGGTTCACACTCCCGTCTGCAAGGGAAAGCTGACCTTGCCCTTCGAACAAACCGGTCATGGTATACATGGAGAGCAACTGAACCTCTTTTGGTGGGGTGTTTTCGGTGATTTCATCAGACCCGGCAAAACGTGTTGTTTCCTTTGGGTCTCCAACAACCCCAAGAAAGGCACGGCCATTCGCCACGGAGAACCTACTGCCAAAGGGTTTTAAACAGGGATGTTCAGTATTTCTAGAAAGGCCCACAATAGTAGAGGGACCCAACTGATCACCTCCGTGGCAAACCGAATAACTCAAGCCGTGCTCATCCAATTGAGTATGACTGGAAAAATTTAATTCCATTTGTTCGTTGGGCTCACGAGCTTCCGCATCCAGCGGAGATAAAAGTATGCTTGCCGAGTTGTTAAACTCATCACGAACACCGGGTATAAGAAATAGGGTTGTGACGTGACGTGCACGTCGGTTAGCCGGATCCTGCCTCGGCCAACCCGGACCTCCAGTTAAGCCCTGAGTAAATTGGCGCTGTTCCTCCACTTGGCAGAGCCATGGAAATCGGCTGCCATTATCATTAGCGAACCCCTGCAATGCCAAGGTGATCTGCCGAAGGTTTCCTGCACATTTGAGTCGGCCTGCTTTATTCTTTGCCTTGGCGAGAACCGGCAAGAGCAAGGCCGCAAGAATACCAATGATGGCAATCACCACCAGCAGCTCGATCAACGTAAAAGCGTCGCGTTTAACATTCTTACTCACCAAGGAAACAAGCTATACAAAAGGAAGTTTCATGGCAACAGGAAAGCCCCGGGCCCCAAAAAAGGGGCACCGGAACTTTACTCTGCAACCCAACAAGAAGCCTTTAGTTCCATCTCCACCATTGTTTATCCCGCTTAAATGGCTTTCTTTTCTTCACCACAAGTCGACCATCAATTTCACCCTCGGCACCATTCCAGCCATCGATCACAAACTGATAAGCACGGCCCTTGCGTACATTAAAACGAACCCGACTGGTGAGTTTTCCCCCACTATCATCATCGCGGGCCACACGACGCAAACGGCTGAAGGTGTTACCCCGGTAAACGGCCAAGATTGTGTCGAACTCACTCCCTCGAAGCCATAAGTCCGCCCGGCCACTGCGTGGTGCAGTCCAGGTGAACCACACGGTTTTCTCGGGTGCAAAGTAGTAATGCCGACGTTCCTCCTCCTCGGCCGTTGCCCCGATATTACTAAAACCATCCAGCAGGACTTTTCGACCGCTTAAACCAGCCCGTTCATCGAAGTAATCATTGGCCGGCGGGTGAATTACTGGCACGGTAAGGCTCTGGCTCACCGGCGACAACCCCTCAGCGGCAGCTGCGGTAACCTCGAAGAAAGCCTCCACGATCGACCGGTCCATTGGCACCTCAACGGTGGCCGAATAAATGCCGTCTCCAGCATTTTTATCCACCCCTTTACCATCATCAGAGAAATCAAGCGGCTCTCCATTCAGTGTGCCAATGATATCTGCCCCGGTAACCGGGCCATTATTTGTTAAGGTGGCAAACATAACCACTGGCCGCCCGCCACGCAAAGGTGTCTCAGAAACGCGCAACCCCAACTCGAGTTGCCCATCGTTTCCGCCTCCCAAGGCAGCTGCTGCATTCACCAATCCTCCGCTAACAGTCCGGCCTTCCAGCGAATCCAGGACCACACTTGTGCTCAAGAGTTGT
The DNA here is from genome assembly GCA_030747505.1 of Verrucomicrobiota bacterium. Taxonomy (GTDB): domain Bacteria; phylum Verrucomicrobiota; class Verrucomicrobiia; order Limisphaerales; family UBA1100; genus UBA1100. The sequence continues at coordinate 2,642 of JASLKQ010000140.1, forward strand.
GCCTTGGCCTCGGTCGCCGACAAGTCGACGTTATTGGCCAACATTAAAGCCACCACCCCTGCCACATGCGGGGTAGCCATGCTGGTTCCACTGTAGTAGGCATAGCTGCTGTCCGAATCTGAAACACTGGAGAAGATGTCCACCCCGGGAGCTCCTACATCAACCGTGTTCTTGCCGTAGTTTGACCAACTCGCCAGCTGTCCATGACGATCAATAGCCGACACGGCAATAATGTTTTCGACATCATAACTGCTGGGATAATGCGGCTGTGAATCAGTATCAAGCCCGCTATTGCCTGCTGCAGCCAGGAAAACCACACCCTTATCTCGCGCTCTGATGATCGCATCATAGAGAGCCTGACTATGGCCTCCCCCTCCCCAGCTGTTACTGAGGATTTGAGCCCCGTTGGAAACAGCAAAATCAATCCCACTGATTGCTCCACTGGTGTAACCCCAACCTTCTGCACTCAGGAACTTGCAGGCCATGAGACTAACCTCCCACGCCACCCCTACGTGCGCGTTCCCGTCATTGGCAGCAGCCCCAATGGTCCCTGCGCAGTGCGTGCCGTGACCGTTGTCGTCCATCGGATCTCCGTCAAAATTCACGGTATCCACCCCGTGCACATTGTCGATGTAACCATCGTTATCATCATCAACCCCATTTCCGGGTATCTCATCAGGATTACTCCACATCTGACCAACCAGTTCCTGGTGGGTGTACCGGATTCCAGTGTCGATCACCGCCACGATAATATCCTTGGAACCGGTTGTGGTATCCCATGCTTTCACTGCACCTATATCAATTGCTTCAGTGCCACCATCCTGACCCGTGTTCTGCAAACCCCACAACCACCCCTGCGTCAACCCCTGGTCATTTGGCGCAACGGTACGGCTGACCAAAAAATCGGGCTCAACCGCTTCCAGCACACCGGAGGCTTGAAGCGCCTTCATCCCTGAGAGAAGCAATGACTCGCCTCCGGCTGCCTCCATCTCAATTGAAGGATCAGGGAGGTCTACTGTCAGCCAGCGGGCCGGATTAGGATCAGAAACAACTGAAGCACCTACATTTTCCATTGCAGCCTTTAATGCGTCCTCACTGACACCTTCACGGACACGCACCATGACCCGTGAAGGATGGACCGGCACATCTCGAACAAGCACGGTGCCAGCGGGCATACCTTCCAACAAACCCGCCGAACCGATTGTGCCCGAACGCCGTGATGGTAAAGCATAACTTAACGCTCCAGCAGTCTGCAGAAGATGATGTTCCTGTTTAAGAAACCTTCGATCAATTTGCGTAAGACGATTCAATAACGAATGATGCCTGACTGCTTCACCGGCATCAGCCTGCAACAAACGAGTTCTTTCCAGGGCACCGGCCCGAGTGATCGCATTCGAAGTTGAATCAGAATTTTTCTGCGCATTAAATAATGGCAGCATTAAGCAAACTGCCAAGCCGAAGGCGGCAATCCCCAGAAGGCGCGCGATGCGCGAAGTGTTTTTTTTCATGACTGGTTATCCTTTCTAAAGGCCAGCCCGAGGAGCCAAGACAACCTAACCCAAACTCACTGAATGCGCAAATTGAAGGGCAAAAAAAACATGTCAGGGCTCAACTGTAATCTGAAAGACAACATCATTGCGCATCTCAAAACGAACGATCGTCATCAGCCCTTGCGTTGTCTGCACTTTCATTCCTCGATAAATCCAAACATCTTTTTGTTTTTCATCTGGCTTACCAAATACTTTGGTGACGAAATCCACACCTTTACCTTGATAAAGCACATCAATAGGCCTTTGTCCCTGCCTTAATGTCCAAACGTAATCCCTTCCACGCGCACGGGCCAGGGCTATTTGCCTTTGGGTCGGCTTGCCGGCATCGTCCCAATACAATTCCTGACGGGCCCCATCCAGTCCAATTTTGACCTCCATCCTTTTGTTGCCGTTATCATGCCATTCCGTCACGCGCATCAGCCTGCCCTCCTCGTAAATGACCTCACGTTTTTCAACGCCACCGGGGTAATATTGGACCTGCTTTCCATTGTAGGGCTTCTCGGCAATCTCGAAAACCTCATGGAAGACACCGTTCATATGGACCAACACTGGAGGGACATTGGGATCATCCAGTCTTAAATGACCTTCTGGAACCGGAGGCTGCTGCTGGGCAACTTGCTCGCCCTTTCCTTCCTGTGTTGCATTGGATGCCTCCTCCGATAATGGTGCAATGGGCTGATCCCTTTTACATCCCAGCATCGCCACCATGTCTCCCAACAGAAAAATAATCAGGAGTCGGGCAATTACACCATTCATAATGCAATACTATTGACAGCTCTTTACAGCGAAACCAAATCTTCGGTTGTCACTGAATAGGCGTCCCATTTTCGTCCCACTCCTGGAAACCCACCTGCAATCCTTCATGAAAGAGTACTTCATAGGCTTTTTGTTTACCACCTTCATACCAACTGATTTTTCTGCCATGACGTTTGTTATTGGCATAGTTAGTCTCATCCATCTTACTGCCATCCTCGTACCAGTTACTCGTAAGCCCATGCCGGCGCCCCTGCACCCAGATAGTTTCATGTGATTTTTGTCCGTGCTCATACCACCACGTCTCTTTTCCCTGCAGCTTCCCATTCACATAGGTTTTTTCGTTTCTTAGTGCCTTCCCTCCCGGATACCATTCCTTGCACAGTCCGTGGGCTATATCATTAACCCAATTGGCCTCCCAAGCCTTGCTCCCGCCCTTGTGCCACCCAATAGCTATTCCTGCTCGCTTACCCTTCTCATATGGGGTCATGCTCCGCTTGCCTCCATCTTTATGCCATTTAACAAATTGGCCATCCCGAAGCCCGGAACTATACATACCGTGTAATTCCTTTGCCTTCCCTCCCGGATACCACTGGACCAATGGCCCGTCCAACACGCCCGCCTGATGAAACGTTTGCCCGGCACGAGTCCCGTCTTCATACCACCATATTGTTGAACCATGCTCACGACCGTTTATATATTCCGTTTCCTGCTGGAGGTTTCCACCGGAGAAATACCATACAACCTTGCCGGAAAACGGGGTATCTTCCCCGGATCTATAGGCTAACTTAGATCTATCATCATATAACAACGCCTCAGCTGGAATTGACTTCACTTCACTTGAAGAAACCGGGGTTTCGATGCTCGAATCAATTGGATTTTCAGTAGAAGAGCCCCCACAAGCTGCCAAAATAACGCAAAAAACGGGCAAAATCATCTTATGA
>JASLKQ010000140.1:5898-6193 GCA_030747505.1 Verrucomicrobiota bacterium
AACTCTCATCAAGGTGGTTTACCCAAAAATATTTATTGCAACAATCCATTTTTTCCCTTTTTTTGTAACCAGACTGTTTGGGTAAAACGTCTGATCAGTGAGTGCAGGGGTATTCCCCGCAAAATTCTGTTAAATAGAAGAAAAGCAATGAAAATCGTAACTCTTACCAGTACTACAATTTGTACAATTGCCATGCTGATTTCGTCAGTCGGTACGTTTGCCGGCGGAGGAAAGCAAGTGGGACCTCCTAATGGTCTTGGAAAAGGCAAAGGAGGCAAAACCAATAGAACAGGAA
>JASLKQ010000141.1 GCA_030747505.1 Verrucomicrobiota bacterium
CCCTTCTCATTTTCTCTTTTTGGGGGACTTATAACACACCGGCAAAAAACAGAGATATATGGTAAGGGGTCGCTTCTTCTCTAGCCTGTTAAACCAGCAGCTGTTTCACCACGCTGGTGCTATCGGCATAACGGTCCGTCTTTAAGCCCAAGGCCTTCATTTGGGTGAGCCAGAGATTGGCCAAGGGTAAACCCTGCTTTGGATCGATATATTTGCCCTTTTCCTTGGGGACCGGTCCTGATGTCTCAGACAGGTTTATGTGCTTCCCATTAAGAATTTTACCACCACCTGAACCCGCTACAATAATGGGCAAGGCACTGTACTGGTGGGTTGCTCCATCACCCAGACCGGAACCATAGGTGAAGAGGGTATTATCCAAAAGCGAGGTACCATTGGCTTCCTCAATCCTGTCCATCTTCTCAATCATATAGGCAAACTGCGCCATGTGAAAGCGGTCCACCTTCTCTAGGTCCGCAATAAACTTCCCCTGATTATGCGACATTTGGTGATGACTGCGTGGCTTGTCAAACAAGCTCTCGTACAGATAAGGCGTATCCCAGCGCTCGGGACCAACCATGAAAGTGGCGACGTTGGTCAGGCCCGTTTGCAGGGCAACGACCATGAGATCGCCCATTAGCCTGATGTATTCCCCACGCGGCAAGTGGGCTTCAGCCGGTTCCTCAAGTTTTACGCGCTTGAGTTCCCCCTTCATCCGCTCCAGACGATCCACCTGCTGCTCAATCGTACGGACAGAATCAAAGTACTCACTAAACTTCTGCTGGTCAGTGTAACCCAGTTGCCCCTTGAGAGACCGTGCATCTTCCAGAACCAGATCGGTTATATTACGATAGGCCTGCAACTCACGCGTACCAAACAGGCGGCGGTAGGCCTTGCGGGGATCACGCAAAGAAGGCGCCACATGACCGGTTCCATACCACGAGATGTTGTCAAAGTGAATGGACTCCTTGTTGTCCTTATGGCTGTTGCTGCTAAATTCCAGCGTACGAAAAGGTGTGTCCCTACCCAACTGCTCAGCGAGAATATGATCGAGTGTGCGCGCCTGCGGGTAAGGCGATTGAGTCACGGTAAAGGCACTGGCGCTGGTTAGAAAACAGGAGGCACACTGGGCATGCACATCGGTACCGGGCTGAAAGGTGCGGTCCAGCCCCGTAACCAGTGTCACCTTATCCTTCACCTTCGCCAAAGGCTGCATAGTCGGCGTTAACTTGAGCGGATGCACTCCCACCGGGATACGCGCCCCATTACCGAGTGCCTGCCGGTTGGAGGTAAACTTCGGGATAGGCCCATTTTCCTCACCCGGAAAAAAACCGCGACGCACCACTCCGATGGGAACATAAAAAAACGCCGCACGCTGGGCGGGTTTCTTATTGGGTGCAGCCAACCCAAGACTTTCCATCCAAGGCAAGGCCAAGGCAGTACCACCAAAGCCTCGCAAGAATGCCCGTCTGGAAGTGTGAGTCATCGTGGTTCCTTTGTACCGTGTTTGAGGGGATTTGCCGAGGCTGTTTTTACCCGTGGTCGGCTAACAAAAGGTGCACTTTGAACTACCTCGTGAATAAGCGTTTGGAGCTGATAACCTGAAGCAACTGTTTTTTCAGTAATCTGATCCAAGGCCGGAACATCGCTCGGTGCCAGACCACGACCCAGCGCAAAGGAAAGCATGTGGCCTGCAAAAGCGCGGGTGAAACGATCTTTCTCAGACAAAATAGCATCCTTGAATTCCACCACGGTGTTAAACTTGTGTTTACGGAATAGCACGCCGGAGGCATCCACCTTGTGCCCGTTTTCATACCCATCACGCCATCGGCCAACGGGGTCGAAATTCTCCAATGCAAACCCCAACGGATCCAGCTTGGCATGGCACCCGGCACAGGTGGCATTTTCACGATGTTCAGCAAAGCGTTCACGCAAGGTCAGACTTTTGTCTGAATCTTTGGCTTCACTCAAGGGCGGCACGTTTGCCGGGGGTGGTTCAGGTGGCGCGTTGAAAATCACCCCGGCAATCCATGCCCCCCGTGTGATGGGCTTGGTTTCATCTGGCCCGGAAGTCATGGTCATCACTGCAGCCGTAGTAATAACCCCACCCTGTCGGCGGTCAGTCACCGGCTGGCGCGTGAACTGCAGGGTCACCGGTCCCCCGGCTTTCCCTGCACCTTTTTGCCCATACCAACTGCGCAGGCGCCCGGAGCGGTAGGCGTAATCAGAATCAATAAATTCAAGGATGGAGCGATTCTCAATCAAGACCGTCTCAAAGAGCAGCAAAGGCTCCATCATCATGTCCATGGTGGTCCGATAATCGGGGGCAGCATAATAAAAGTCTGAATACTTCTGTTTATCAGGAACCGATGAGATGATGCGGTCCAACTGCAGCCATTGAGAGGGGAAGCTATCGCAGAAGCGTTTCAATTTGGGATCAGCTAACATGCGGTTCACCTGGGCTTTTAACACCTGTGGCTCGGCAAGCTTTTCATTTTCGGCCAACTGCAAAAGTTCCTCATCAGGAATACTGCCCCAAAGAAAAAATGAGAGCCTTGTCGCCAAATCATAACTATCCAAAGGCTTGATTTTCTCAGATGCTGTAGGCTGGTCATAGAGATACAAAAACCGGGGTGAAGCCAGTACCGCAGATGCCGCTTCCTTCATCGCGCTGGTAAAGTCCATTCCCGCATTAAGCTGACGATGGACGTGTTGTGTGTAACGGTTCAGCACATCATCAGAAACCGGCCGGCGAAATGCACGTGTCATGAATCCACGCAATCGATTACGCACCACCGACTTGGGTTGAGCTCCCTCAGGCAAAACAAAGAAACTCTTCCATATCCCAACATTGCGTCCATCAAAGTTTGGACTCTGCACAATGCGTCGACTCAGCTTGAAAAAGGCCTCCATCAGAAAAGGAGACAGTGAGAGGTGATCGCCGCGGTTATCAAATCCATGCTCGGCACGCGGATCCTTTGGGAAAGGACCGACTCCTGCCAGCCGCGGCTCAATCAATCCGGACTTACCCAAGGGGCGACTACTGATCGTAACCGTTTCAGGCATTTTCTTTTCCTTACCCTTAAGGGCCTTGTTAAAGTATCCATTGCGATCGCGCATCATTTTTTCAGGCAATGGGAATACAGACACTTTCAGCCCAAACAAATCCTGAACCGTATTATTGTATTGAAGCCGGTTCATCCGCCGGATGGGCGTGGGCGCAAAGCCCTGCTCGGCCAAAGCGGCCTCATGCAATAACTCACGCAACTCCTTCATTGCCGCCGCGCGGACTTCGGGCTTGAGTTCCGGTTCCTTTTCCGGCGGCATCTCGCGCGTATCCAGTACCTCGATCAGGGTCTGCAACTCCTCAAGGTCGGCAGTCAAATCCGCGGTATTGCGAATCTTCAATAAATTCACCTTACCTTTAACTTTCCCATCCTTGCCGTGGCATTTAATGCAACTTTGCTGAAATAGAGACAGAGCGTTCTTGCCATCCTTAGCGCATACATCACCTCCAACAAAAAATAGGATGAAAATGCCAATCCAAATACGCATCACACGCATCCTCTCACCTGGACAAGGATATTTCAACTGCTTCTGAAGTAATCCATCCAAAAAGAACTGCAAGCTACAGTCATCATATAACTGTACCAACCCCTAAGGATAATTCATGATAGTTCAACGCTCGGATGCAATCGGTCAAAAAACAGAATAACAGCCTCATTATATCCACGCCTTTTTTGATACAGCTCCTTAGGCTATTCCTTTATAATAAAACAATAACCGTAGATCAGCACACCCATCTAGTACTGATCCAAATACGGTACCTTTGGTTTTTCAAGTCGACCAGAACCATCCCCTTCCAACAAATTCAAAGAATTGACTATTCGTGTGAGACCCATGTGAATTATCGAAACGACTCCAGGCGTAGACATCGACGGCGGGTTGAAAACGACATATATACGGTCAGCTTGGTTTTAAATTTGGATCTTGAGAAGATTAAGCTCGCGCGTTTTCAAGGCCCTGGCAACTCAAGGCGTGATGATGATCAATCACGCGAATTCGCCGATGCCTTGCAGACTCTTACAGGCCTGCCTTTAACCAATCCCGAACTGGATATCCCTGAAGATGGCGGTCTTTTTTCGCTGCTTGATCATGACCTGCAAAAGGTCCTCGAGCTCTGCTGCATGTATCTGGTATCACTGGACGAGGAGTTTACCCCCATCGAACAGGATTGGGTTGATGAAAAATTCGGTTCCGGAACATCCGAGCGATTCATCAATGAAATACAAACCATCCATTGGGAAACTTGCTTCATTGAAATCCGCCAACAACTCCGAGCCTTGCCTCCAAAAGATCAAATGTATGCCAAGACCCAGGCCAAACACCTTTTCCAAAGATTAATGGAGGCAGACAAACTAAAAGATCCCGAACAGGAGAGACTCGATCACCTAATGGGCTTTATTCGTGAGGCCTGTTACTCTAATGAAAAACCACCGGGTTAATGCTGCCAAACGGCATAACCATCGGCCCGCAAGTCCTCGGCCAGTGAAACTTCCTTGGCCGCGGCCTCCTTGTAACTCATGGGATTATAACAATCATAGATTCTGGGAAGGAGATGTAGCCCGTATTTCTGGACGTACTTGTTAGACTTGTAACCGCGTTTGTGATTCCTGAAGCGCTCCTTGGGGTCCAAACCCGTCATGCCCACGTACATTGGGGTAAGGAACGGGTCATAATCAGGATTGGCCTCCACAAAATTCTTATCCCGTAATACCGCATCATCCAGTTCCACCACATATACGTTATGATGTTTATTGGCCATTTCTCAGTGAACCCACACAAACCTTTCTATAAAGTTAGAAAGGATCGACCGCTTCTGAACTTAGTCAATCCAATCCAGCCAACCGTTATAGAGACAGGTTGTTGATAATTAGTCGGTGGTGCGAATTGTCGGGAGTTGCCCGGCCTTGCCTTGGTCCCCACGCTTATGCCGAAGCGTGAAATTGGCTTTTCTTTTTTTACTCGTGCCCCTCATGGCCGGAACCGGCTGCCAGACCATTGCCTACTATTCCCAGGCAGCCAAGGGGCAGGCACAGGTTTTGTTCGGGCAAAAACGCATCTCGGGTATGATCAAGGACCCGGAGGTTTCCCAGAAACTAAAAGACCGATTAAAACTGGTACTGGAACTACGCAAGTTTGCCCGGAATGAGCTCAAAATGAATCCGAAAGGCAACTATCTAAAATACCGGAACCTCAACCGTAAATACGTGCTCTGGGTCGTATACGCTGCTCCACCGCTGAGTGTTAAACTCAAAACCTGGTGGTATCCAGTTGCCGGAAAATTTACCTCGCGAGGGTTCTTTGCTGAAGCAGATGCCAGAAAATTTGCAGCTGACCTGCAGGAAGAGGGAATGGATGTGTATGTTGGCGGGGCTCCGGCTTATTCCACCTTGGGTTGGTTCAATGACCCGGTCCTTAACACCTTTATTCACTACCCTGACGCTGATTTGGCGGAATTGATCTTTCACGAACTGGCTCATCATCATCTTTTTGTCAGTGGTGATGCGACATTCAATGAAAGCTTTGCCACCGCAGTAGCTCAAATCGGAGTCGCGCGGTGGCTGAAAACTAATCGTGGAACTGAACAACACGATGTATACCTAGCACGATGTGATCGGCGCCATAACCTCAGCGAGCTACTGGCTGTTAGTCGCAGTAACCTAAAGAAGCTCTTCAGCTCGAACAAAACAGAGCAGGAAAAACGCGAAGGTAAAAAAGAACTCATAGCGGCTTTGAAAAAAGACTTGGTCGCGTTGAGCGAGAGCGACCCGGCCTACCGCAAGTTGGCAGTCTGGGCTAGGCGCACCATTAACAATGCGGTACTCGGAGCACGCTCGGTATATCACCGACGTGTCCCCGCCTTCTATGCTTTGTACGAACAAAACGACCAGGACATGGAGGCTTTTCTGAAGGAAGTCGAAAAAATTGCACGCCTGCAAAAGAAAGAACGCGACTCCCTTCTCGCTGAGTACGAAAAAAA
>JASLKQ010000142.1 GCA_030747505.1 Verrucomicrobiota bacterium
TGTTTGGAGTCCACTTCGCGCTTGGGTTGAGTCTTGGCACGGATTTCTGCCCGGCGCTTGGATTCTTCAGCCAAAACCGCTTTAGCCTCTTCCTTGGTGACCTTGCCATCCCTGTTTTTATCAAAGCGTTTCAAGTGTGCCCGACGTGACTCCTCAGCCTTTTTGCGAATCACCTCACGATTTTTTGGGTCTGCCTTTGGTTTTGGCAAAGGCTTCCTTGCGGCTACTGTTTTTTTGGCTTCCTCTTTTTTCTTCGCAGCCTCTGCTGCCCGGGCCTTGACCTGCTGCTGCTGCTTTTTGGCGGCTAATTCAACCCGATATTTTTTCAAGGCAGCACCAACTGAATTATGCTGCTCTCGATATTCTTTGATCGCTTTCTGCGCTCTGGCTTCGCGCTGCTTGTATCCCTCAGCCAGTTCCTTTAATTCCCGCTGCTTTCTTTCGGTTTGTTCCCTGAAATCTGCATTAGCCTGCTTGATCGACTTCTCGGCATCCTGCATGCGTTTCTCAAGGTCAGCCAATTTACGTTCATAATTTTGAATGTAGCGATCCGGAGTAGTTTTTTTCTTATGATCTCCAGCCATTAACGGCTGCAGTGCGAATCCAAGAAGTATACTTCCATAGAACAGACCGCGAAATAAACGTGCTTTTCTCATAGGGTCAGTTTGACCCTCGATATATACAAGTCAAGGCAGCATATATTCACCTACCTTGCATACGTAGCCACCGGGAGAGTGTCACAACATTATCAACAAATAATTGGCACCGGATGATGATGCTGCCTTGTGCAACGCTACACGCACCTCAAGTGCTGTCGGCTCGGCGCCCTGAACGGTCGTCGCAAAAAAAGCCCCCCAGCACAAGGCTGGGAGGCAGATGAAAACCAGTCGCCGCATGGCTTATCTCTTCTCGGGGCGGGGACCGCCGCCTTCGCCGCGCGGCGGGGCGAGGCGGGTCTCTAAAAACTCAATTACATCCAACGCTCCATCGCTGTTCTTGTCGCCGCCCTTGAACTGCGCGGTGCGGGCGGCATTCGGGCGACCTTCAAACATCCGGTCCCACTCGGCCTTGGTCACCTTGCCATCGCCGCTCTTATCGTAAGTGCGGAATATTTTACCTAGTTGGCTGTTACGCAGCCGGCTTTGCAATGAAGGCTTGCGCTCGCCATTATCGCCGCCGCCCAAATGGATGTCCCGGCGCACGGCCTGAAACTCCGTAACACTCAAAGCGTCGTCGGCTCCGCAGTGCTTTTGAAAAACGGGTGCCCAACGCTTCACGCCGCCTTCGCCATAAAGGCTCTCGAAATCCGCAAACGTCATTTTGCCATCCTTGTTCTTGTCGGAGTTCTTGAAGATGCGCGCCTGTTGCTTGTCAAACGCCCGGTCGAGCAGCGCCTTAAGCTTGGAGTCGTTGTTCTTTTTCTGGGCCGAAGCGGTTAAAGTTCCGACAGCCAACAAGAGTGCGAATAGCGCGTGTGTTTTCATAAATTTATTCGTGGGACGGTTGCAACCTAATCCAAGGTTTTGATTTAGTCAATGCACACCACTAAACCAACTGCTTGATGGGTTGAGAATTGGTAATGATCTGCTGAATTTCAGCCGGGAAATTATTGCGCAAGCGAAGATTCGGGATATCAAAAAGGGTATGCATCACTGTTCCCAGCAGCATGTTATTGGTCACCAGATCTGCTGAAGGCGAGCTGGCCGTCTTGTCACTCTGCCCAATCACCTGCCCCATATTTAATCCACCGCCGGCAAAAGCCAGCGTGCAGAGCCGCCCCCAGTGGTCCCGCCCACCCTTGCTGTTGATACGGGGTGTGCGGCCAAATTCGCCGGTGATAACCAGGAGAATCTTCTCACTGAGGCCGCGCGATTCGCAGTCCTCAATAAAGGCACTCACCGCCTTGTCCACCGCAGGCCCCAAAATCGGCATCCCATCATCCACACCAAAGGCATTACCGTGCATATCCCATCCGGTACTGGTCACCGTCACAAACCCACAACCCGCTTCACAAAGGCGGCGGGCCATCATCATTTGCTTGCCCAAAGCCTCAGGCGAGAAACCAGGAATGGCCTTCCCGTTCTTTTTCTTCTTGGGCAGGCCTTTTGGAATCTTAATGTGGCCGGTGTCATAACGCTCAATCCAGCGCGGATCTTCATTTGAGAGATCGAATACTTTTGAGACGCCGCCAAGGATGACATCGAATGCCTGTTTTTCAAATTCGCCGGCACTTTCAACCCCGCCCTTGTCAGCAAAACGTTTAAGCTCATCCAACTGAATCAGGAGTCCGCGTCGATCTTCAAACCGACCATCAGGCAGGTTGAGCTGCATATCACTGAGTATGTCACTGCCCTTACTTGGATCAAACGCCCCATAGGCATCAGGCAAATCCCCTGTACCCGTGATGCGGCTCGGAACCGCGTTGAAATCCTTGTAGCGCTTGCCCATTGCTGCGGGAACCACAAGCGTATTATTAGGCAAACCGGTCCGGGTATTGTTCATTCCGGCCAAGCGGGCAAACAAGCTTCCCATGCAGGCCTTGGTCGGGTTACCTCCTGCAGCCACCAGGGCAGCAGCCGGAGCATGACTTCCATTGCCATGTTTAAAACTTCGAACCACGGCCATTTTGTGTGCCAGTTTTCCGAGCAGGGGAAAGTGGCTCCCAAACGTGACTCCGGGTAAACTGGTCTTTGTTTCACCAAACATCGCGCGGTATTCACGCGGTGCAGTCATCTTGGGATCAAATGTCTCAATGTGCGTGGGACCACCCTGCAAATTGAGCATCACCACGCTTTTGCCGGTGAGAATATCGTTGCCTTCACCCGCTGAAGCCCGGGTGGCGAGAAGTTGCGGCAGTGTCAAGCCGCCCAAACCCAGCGACCCAACCCGGAGGAACTCACGGCGACTGGTGCCTTCACAATTTTGCACCGACTGGCTGGAAGTAATACTCAGCACTGAACTAACCTGTAGTTACCAATTAAACGGATATTGTATTCAATCAAAAATGTTTACCCGAACAACTCTATGGTGGGATGATTAATGTGTTGCGTCAACTGAGTATTCATACCCGAAAACGCAGGGTCTATTCAGCGAATCGGCTTTACCTCTTTTTCCCAATTGAAAAGGAGTTTTTTCATGCGAGCAACCTGCTTGGGCTGGGCTGAACTCAGGTCATTTTTTTCTGCCAAATCTTTGGATAGATCAAAGAGCCATTCCTGGGTTTGGCCCTCGACTTTTCGCACGTATTTCAGGTCGCCTTCACGCACCGCACTCCAGATGCGTTCGCCGCGTTTGCCGCGCCAGAAAAGGGTGCGGGCAAAATCGGGTTTGCGGGCGGTGATATGGTTGACGATATCCAAGCCATCAAGCCCTTTCGCCGGCACCTTGGCTTGGGCAAGATTAAGGATGGAACGGGTCAAATCAAAGGTCACACAAACCTGGTGGCTGGTGGTACCGGGACGAATCTGGCCGGGCCAGCGCATAATCAAGGGCACACGGATGCCCCCCTCCAGGGTAGTGCTCTTGGCTCCATTGAGTGGGCCCATGTTAGCGGCCCCGGCAAAGCCGCCGTTATCGGACACAAAAATGACCAGTGTGTTGTCGGCCAGCTTATGTTTGTCCAATGCTGCCAATAACCGACCCACTTCACTATCCAGATCCTCCAGCATGGCCACATAGGTATCGGCATCAGGCTTCATCCAATTGGTTTTATTAACCTCCTTTTTGACGTCCTTGGGTCCCTGGAATGGAAAGTGCGGGCACTCGTGTGAGACATAGAGAAAGAAAGGCTTATCCTTATGGCGCTCAATAAAGTTGATTGAGGAATCAGTGATAAGATGGGTCATATACCCCTCAGCGTGCACGGGCAACCGGCCGCGGTAGAGCACGTGCAACTCACTGGTCTCACGGTGATTGAAGTAATGCACGTTACCGCCCATGTAGCCGAAGAAATCATCCCAGCCGTGTTCCACGGGGTTAAACTGCGGTTCATAACCCAGGTGCCATTTACCGAACACACCGCTGACGTATCCGGCAGGCTTCAGGGCTGAAGGCAGAACCACCTGTTTGGCCGGCAAACCCAGCTGCCGTTGGCCAGCCAGCCGGATGGCATCGTCATACCGACCCACGTTGCCGGTGCCGATCGCGCATTCCAATCCGCCGGCGCGCTGCTGGTAACGGCCCGTCAAAAAAGCGGTGCGCGTGGGGCTACATTCAGGTCCATTGGCATAATGCTGGGTAAACCGCACCCCTTCCTTTGCCAAGCGGTCAATCACCGGTGTCTTGGCACGGGGATGGCCGTAGCAACCGAGATCTCCGTAGCCCATGTCATCAACGAGGATGAAAACGACGTTCGGTTTATGCGTATCCTTGGCGTACGATTCAGCCCAAAGGAAACACGCGAGAAATAATACCCATGAAATACGATTCATCTTGCTCATTTTCTGCGCCCACGGGAGCGCTCAGACTTCGCCTTGAACTCGGGGGTGGATTTTTTCGGCAGCCATTTGGCAAGGCGCTTGATCACTGCCTGATGGGCCGGGTCCTCGGCCAGGTTACGGAACTCGTCGGAGTCGGTACGGTGGTCGTAGAGTTCCTTCGCTCCGTCCTGATAGGAGATCAGTCGCCAGTCGCGCGACCGCACGGAGTGGTTTCCGAAATAGGATGAAGTAATCGCGGGGCGGTCCCTGGCGGCCGTCGGGTCATTGAGTTGCGGAAGGAGGGAAAGTCCCTCCAGACGCGGGTTCTTCGGCAGCTTGCACAATTCAACCAGCGTCGGGTAGAGGTCGAGCAGACTGGCGGGCTCCCTGCATGCTTTGCCGGGTTTAATTCCCGGTCCGGCGAATATCAGCGGCACTCGGGTGGATTCCTCCCACAGGGTGCGCTTGGCCCAATGCTGTTTTTCACCCAGGTGCCAGCCATGGTCACTCCATAGGACGATGATGGTATTGTCGGCATGGGAGCTGGCCTCGAGGGCATCCAGAACAATGCCCACGCAATGATCGACGAAGCTCACTGAGGCAAGGTAAGCATGGGTCAGGCTGCGCTGTCTGCCGCTTCCCACCACCTGGGCATGGGTCGGCGCCACCGCGTAGCCATTGATTGCCAGAAAGTTTTTCGGCAGGTCATCGAGATCGGTTTTCGGATTCCTGGGCAGGGCGATCTTCTCCGCATCGTACAGTTCGAACCACTTGGACGGTACGAAGAGCGGAACGTGAGGGCGGAAGAAACCGACCGACATGAAGAAGGGTTTATCGAAATCCTGCTTGAACGCCTTGGCCGCGTTTTGGGCCAACTCGAAGTCAGCCATTTGGGCGTCCTGTTCCGGATAGGCTCCCCAATCCCAGGCCCCGCTCCAGCTTGCCGGCCGACTCATTGGCTTCCTGGGCCGCGGACTGCGTTTACGACCCAGTGACTGGTCGATATCCCCGCTCAAGCGACCGTTGAAATTATGATGCAAGACCTTGCCCCCGGACAGGGTATGGTAGCCATTGTCCTTGAAATGGCGCTGGATGGTAGGGGCCTTGGCCAGGGCAGGCAATTGCTCATAGCGCGGCCCAAGCTCGTAACTGCCGTGCGTAGTTGCCGCTACACCCGACATCACGGTGACCCGCGAGGCCGAGCAAACCGGAACCGAGCAATGAGCATTGGTAAAATTCCGGCCCCGCTTGGCCAACGCATCCATGTGCGGAGTAACCGCCTGGGGGTGGCCTCCCATGAAGCCAACCCAATCGTTGAGATCATCGATAGCAATGAAAAGGACGTTGGGCCTCTTTGCCTCTGCCCAAACTGCAAGAGGAAGCAGTAAGGCAAAGAAAATCAGATAAGATTTTTTCATCGGAAAGTGGAAGTATACCCAGCCTTCCAGGCTGTCACCAGAAATTCATTAAACCAATTCTGAGAATTTCAGATGAGTGTGATAACTGTATTTCCCCTGAAAACGGGTGATTCGATTCCCAAAACACATCCCAATCTTCTCCACACTGTCCCTATTGAGGCTGTGAGTTCGT
>JASLKQ010000143.1 GCA_030747505.1 Verrucomicrobiota bacterium
AATCCTCCCTTCGGGAGTCGGGAGTTGCCTCGCTGCCGCGGGTTAAGTAGGTTTTCAAACGGTGCCTACCAAGCAACAGATCATCATCATTGGAGTTCTATGCGTCGTGGCACTCGGCCTTGGCTATTGGGATGGCATGCCCGAGAAGGATTCAGGGCAAAGGGCTGAAGTGGTTGCTCCAACGATTATCACCAATGTTGTGAAGGAGGTTGTGACCAGCATTGTGGCAGTTGCCCCGCAGCCCACACCGACTCCTGCACCGCCCAACACCGTCACCGCCAATGCGATGAACCCCAAGATTGTGATGGCGATTCGTGAGAAAATCAACAAACCCACAGGCGAACTAACCAAGGCGGACTTTGTGAGGATCCCCTCCATTGACCTGCGCGACTATTCTCCAGTGGATGATGTGACGGGACTGGAAAACCTTACGTATTTAAAGCAACTGACTCTCACCCACAATCAACTGACCGTTATGCCGATGGGTCTGGAGAAACTCACGCAGTTAAAGGAACTGAATCTCCGTAACAATCAACTGACCTCCGTGAAGGGCATGGAGAAACTTACGCAGTTAACGTATCTGCGTCTCGATGGTAATGAACTGACCGATGTGAAGGGTCTGGAGAAACTCACGAAGTTAACGAGGCTGAATCTCCAAACCAATCAACTGACCGATGTGAAGGGTCTGGAGAAGCTCACGCAGTTATCGTATCTGGAACTCTCAAACAACTACGCTCTCACCAAGGCACAGATTGACCAACTGCAAAAGGCGTTGCCGAAATGCAAAATTCACAGCAACCCCATCAAGTAACCGCCCTCATTCCTCCTCGTGAAAGTCCTTGAGGGCATGGCCGCGCAAATGTGTTTAGGGGTGCATGGGAACACGTCCTTTTCATCAAAACCCGTAGGAACGCAAGCCACGCGCATCTAAAAGTGACCCAAAACATCCCCGTTGCATGTCTGATGCATCTGGAAGATTTCTTGATCTAACCCGGTGTTTTCGTAGTATTTTGAAAATGAACGATGAATTGAACGCATGGAATCAAATCGCTTTGAGGAAATTATCTCTCACTACTCTAAACTGCGCGTTGCAGTAGTAGGCGATTACAGTTGCGACCGGTATCTGGAAATTGATCCTTCCAAAGAGGAAATTTCCATCGAGACCAATCTTCCTGTCTATAATGTCACCAAAGTGCGGGCTCAACCCGGCGCCTCTGGAACCGTTCTCAATAATCTGGCCGCATTGGGTGTAACTGAACTGTGGCCGGTCGGATTTTGCGGAAGTGATGGAGAAGGCTTTGAACTGCAACAAGCGCTAGGGAACCTACCCGGCGTGCAGATGGACTACTTCTTTGAAAGCGAGGAACAACGAACCTTTACCTACTGCAAACCTCTTGTCATGGAAGAGGGCTCGCCTCCGCGCGAACTCAACCGGCTGGACAGCAAAAACTGGCACCCCACACCACAACCGCTACAGGAACAACTGGCTGGAGCGGTTGGAGATTTGGCAAGAAAAGTGGATGCCATCATTGTGCTCGATCAGGTGGATGAACCCGAAACAGGAGTCGTCACCCGGAATCTGCTCCAGGCAATAAATGATATACGGGATCAAACCCTGATTATCGGTGATAGCCGACGAGGCCTCAAGACCTGGCCCGATATCATCTACAAGATGAACGTGACTGAACTGATACAATTGACTGGAAAACCGGCGACCAAAGCCAAAGAAGCCAGCAGTCAATTGGCAAAAGAAACCGGCCAGCCGGTTTTCGTGTCACTGGCCCATGATGGAATTATCGGCGCAGATCCCAGTGGAGAAATTGAGCACCGCCCTGCTCTCCCGCTGCGCGGAGAAATTGATATTGTTGGCGCGGGTGACACGGTCATGGCAAACCTGACAACCGCCTTGAGCTGCGGCGCACAAATTGGAGAAGCGCTGGAGCTGGCCAATGCTGCCGCCTCGGTCGCAATCCACAAATTGGGAACCACCGGAACTGCCTCAACCAGTGAAATTCAGGCCAAGCTGGACTAATTACCAGCCCTTCCAATTAACTGAAGCACTCACCCGTGGGGTTGCACCGTCCATCTCCATGATCAACACCTGCAACTTTCTCCTCTCGGCAAACTGCAACCCCTGCTGTTTACCCAACACACAGATAGCCGTTGCATAACTGTCTGAAACGGTTGAAGAACCCGATATCACCGATACCTGAATTCGACTGGTAAGGCCAATCCCCGTGCGAGGATCAACAATATGAGAAAACCGCCTGCCATCAATTTCCACAAACTGTTCGGTGTCGCCTGAGGTTGAAAGCGCCTGATTGCACAAATAGATCGCCCGAGGATAGATATTACCGAACTGATCCACATTGCGGACCTCAACTTTCCAGCCGGGTTTACCCAAGGGAGCTTCGCTTGCAAGCATATCACCACTTGCCGCCACAAAAGCACGATTTATTCCCTTTCGCTTTAGAATCCGCATGGCTTCATCCACCACAAATCCCTTGGCAATTCCACCAAGATCCAGCTGCAGGTTGGGAACCCTCAAGGTAACGGCATTCAATCGCTCATTCAGCTTAACCTGATGGAAACCAACACGACTTTGAGCCTCCCTCAATTCCTGAAGGGGGAGCATCTCACCCTGTTTGCGAACCTTTCTCCAAAACCGTACACTGGGACCCGCGGTCACATCAAAGGCCCCACGGGTTTGAATTGAAAGTTTCTGTGACCTGGAGAGCACATCGAAGAGCTCGTCACTTACTTTGATGGGCCGACCGTAGCCTCTGCAAAGCCGATTGAGTTCACTATTCGGCTCATAATCTGAAAAAATCCCATTTAGATACTCGACCCGTGCATAAACAGCCTTGGCAACACGCTCAGCTTCAGCCTGATTAGGGGCATGGAATTTCAAATGAAAATCCACTCCCATTTCCGGTTCCACAAACTCAAAGCGTTGCCACTTTGATTCGGGATTAAACAACTGACAGCCAGTCAGCAGAACCAACAAACCCGGAAATAATACCGACGCCCGCACAACCAGAGATTGCGGATTTTAAAACCATAGAGCAACCATCAATCTTGATCGGCAGAGGAACACCGTATCATCGCAAACCGTGACTCAAGAGGATTACAAAAAAAACGTCGCCCCACGGGACGACGTTCATTGAATGATTATAACAGATATTAGGCAAAGGGATCCCAAAACCCGGGCCGGGGCACGGGGTACTTTCCGTCCGCCCCCCTCATCGTCGGCGGCGCAGAATCCACGGTCCAGTCGTCGATGCCGGGGCAGTAATCGTGACCCTTTTGGAGAAGATCATCCCACTTGAGCTCACGGCCTGAGTAACAGGCTTCGCGACCAAGGATGGCCGTGAAGGTCGCCTTGGCCCCGTATTCACCCTCATTATAAATCTCACCTTTCGAAAGAGCCTCAATGAGATCAGTTTGCTCCTGCTGGTGACCCCCGCCTTTCCCCTTTATGAGGATCGGGTCCCCTTTGGATGGAACAATTGCCTTCGCCAGTTTGCATGTCCCCTTGCTTCCGTGTGCGTACTCGGCAACATGGCTGAAGGTCTGATTCCCTCCAAGGTGCCGACCCTGGCTATACATCTTGTGCCCGTTGGCATAGGTGTACTCTACGAAAGTATGATCAAAAATCTGCGTCTTGGTTCGATCGCCATAGGTTTTACCCACTTGACGCATCTCTCCGCCACCCATCCCGTTTGCCGAAACCGGATAGCCCTGCATAACCCAGTTGCCAACATCGAGGTTATGAATATGCTGCTCACAAATCTGGTCACCGCTGGCCCAGATGAAGTGATACCAGTTGTTGCACTGGAAAGCCATTTCGGTTTGGTCAGGTGTGCGATCACGATACCAAATCCCGCGACCGTTCCAATAAACACGCATCAGGTTTATCTCACCAATCGCTCCATCATGAAGCATCTTCACGTTGTTGATATAGCGTTCTTCATGCCGACGCTGCAAACCGATGCCCACCATAAGATTCTTCTTCTTTGCCTCCTGGGTGGCTGCCAGCACGCGCCTAACACCCGGAGCATCAGAGGCAACGGGCTTCTCACAGAAGATGTGTTTACCAGCCTTGACCGCGTACTCAAACTGCTGCGGCTTGAATCCAGGGGGCGTTGCGATGACCACCAGATCAGCCCCTGAATCGATTGCTGACTTGTAACCGTCGAGCCCACCAAAAATCCTGTCCTCAGGAACATCAACCCAGTCGTTAAACTGCTTTTTATAACCGGCAACCCGATCTTTGGCTTTCTTAGCGTTCACATCAGCCACGGCGACGAGCTTGGTGTTTCCTTTGGTGTTCCTAATCTGAGCCACTGCCCCGCTACCACGTCCACCACAACCCACAAGGGCTACACTCACCGTGTCGCTCACAGCTGCGTGTGCCACACGCTCAATCGGCAACTGGCTGAGCAAGGTACCTGCAGCAGCTACCTTACCGGAGGATTTCAGGAAATTCCGCCGGTTCACGGCGCTATCGGATTTCTTTTTCATAATTCTATAAAGTCAGTTTACGGGGTTAAAGTCGGTGTGAAAACACTACCAAATTCCACGACCCTGTCCAGAGTTCAATCAATCGGCGTATCGTATTCCACTCCGTTATTCCAATAAGCCTGCATCTCTTCCTTGGTGGGCACTTCCAGAGGGCGCACAAGGCGCATCCCTAAAAAAGTGGCATCGGTAAGATACCAGATGCTTTTGGGTAATTGCGGATCCTGTTGTTTCCAATGCGGCCCCGAAAAGATGCGGGCAGCACTGCGCAATTTGGCAAGCGGCATTTGCTCGTGAAATGAACCTCCCCGTGCCACATGGGGGTAGGGTTTGGTTCCCTTCACCCACGGATTCACAAGCACTCCTTTGGATGCCTTGTAGGGCGCATAGCCATCCAAAACCCATTCGGCGACATTGCCATGGATGTTATATAAACCCCAGGGATTGGGCTTCTTGCTTCCAACCGGCCGGTAACGCGTTTCAAAGGTAATCGGATCAAACACGTTGCCCTGATTCCAGGTCATGGCATTCAAGGTTGCTGCATCGCCCTTGTCTCCCCACGAGTAGGCAGTGGTGGTTCCTGCACGTGCAGCATATTCCCATTCTGCCTCTGTCGGCAATCGGTAGAAATGACCCGTCTTGGCACTCAACCATTGACAGTATTTATTGGCCGCATGGTGGGTCATGCAGACAGCCGGATGCTTGCCGGTTCCCATGCCAAAATCCATGTTCACGTAAGGTTTTGTTGGAGTCGCCACCGCGTCCAAATAATATTCAGCAGACCCACTCTTCAATGAATTATTTTTTCCATAGTACATGAACTTATGGAACTCGTCCCAGGTCACCTCATGTTTACCCATCCAGAAGGGTGAAACCTTAACCTTTCGTTGCGGTCCTTCATCCTTATTACGGCCTTTCTCACCCTCCGGACTCCCCATCAAAAAAGTCCCACCCCTGATCGGCACCATCTCATAGTCCACCAAAGTCTCAGTAATCCGGTTCTTATAGGGTTTCATTGCCTTCTCGGTCGTCTTCTTGTGAGTAGCCATAATCTTGTTAAAGATAGACTCCACAATCTTGCCCTCATCCTCGGCCTTAATAATTTTTTTCTTAGGCCTAAGTTCCAACCCATCGGGCCATGAAGCACCCTGATCGATCCACTGGGCCACCAGTTCAATCTCCTCCTTGGTGGGCCGCTGGGTCGTTTTCTTAGGCGGCATAACCAGATCATCATCCAGGGGTAAGGTCATGAATTCCCAAACCGTGCTTTCCTCATGCTCCCCGGGCACAATCCCTTCACCTTCACGCTTCCCCTCAAAGGTGTGCTTCTTGGTATCCATGCGGTAATCACCGCTAAAT
>JASLKQ010000144.1 GCA_030747505.1 Verrucomicrobiota bacterium
TAAATTTAGGTTTAACCACAGACACGGTGACTTGTACAAAACCTTACTCAAACGTCCAAATCTACCCCCTTATCTAGTCAAGCCCTTAAGAGAAAAGGATCTGGGAGCATTTCAAGACATGACCATAAACCATCCGAAAAATGCTGTGAACCCCACCTCTTCAATCCTGTCGCCCATATCCACTCTCGCGCGCTGTTAGAATACACGGGGGGACTCAAGCAATCACAGTGAAAAGAGACATGAAAAATTGAAATCTCCCCCCACCATACTTGCAGCCCTGTTTCTAGCTGCATCATTAGCCCCTTGCTATCCTGATGGTCCAGGCTTGATTATCACCGAATTTTTGGCTGCAAACAACTCAGGTCTAATCGACGAAGACGAAGATTCAAGTGACTGGATTGAAATTCACAATACAAGCCAAGAACCTATATCCCTTGAGGGTTGGCATCTTACCGATGAACGAGATAACCTGGCAAAGTGGCAATTCCCAAATATTACGGTTGAATCGCTGGGGTTTGTTCTGGTTTTTGCTTCAGGCAAAAATCGCTCGAATCCGAAGACTGAGTTGCACACTAATTTTAAGTTGAACCGCAATGGAGATTACCTGGCATTTGTTCAACCGGATAAGAAAACCATAGCCACAGAATTCTCACCCCAATACCCCGCGCAAATAAATGACGTCTCATACGGTCAAAGCATGGACCTGGAAATCCATCCTTATTTGACTGCAGAATCAAAAGGCAAAATGCATTTTCGCACCAGCGCTCTAGCGGCATCCCACTGGATTCAACCTGATTTTGAGGATGAAAATTGGGAAGCCGCCACAACGGCGGTTGGCTACATCAAAAAGGACCATTCGGTTCCTGTCGCCTCCCTTGTTCCAACGGATGACATCACTAAACCAGGAGATGATATAATTCCAACATCGACAAGATCTCCCGTAGGCGAGACGGTGAAAAATGCCATCGATAATGATGTAAAGACCAAATATCTCAACTTTGACAAGCTAAACGCCGGCATGACAGTGGAACCGGAGAGTGAACAGTCGGTAGTCACCGGCTTGCTCCTTACATCGGCCAATGACGCTCCCCAACGTGATCCAGCCAGTTTTGTATTATACGGGTCAAATAACGGCACCGATTTTTCAGTAATAGCAAAGGATAAAATTGATGCTTTCCCGGATCGATTCAGCTCCCAGGAGATTCATTTTCCAAATGATCAAACCTTCCGTCTTTACAGGCTTATTTTCCCAACAATAAGAAACGCTGGTTCTGCCGTGGCCATGCAAATTGCCGAGGTGCAATTCATGGGCAAGGCAGATCACCTTGTGAAGGATTCTACATTGGCGGATGTAACCCATTCAAGTGACCTGATTATCCCCACCTCCCATCGTTCCCCTTCCAACGAAACTGTCGAGAATGCAATCGACAACAATCCAAAAACAAAATACCTAAACTTTGACAAAGTGAACACCGGTTTGACCATCACAACGACCGAAGGAGTGGTGACCGGTTTGGCACTGACATCGGCCAATGACGCGCCTGATCGGGATCCAGCAAACTTTGTACTGTCGGGGTCAAATGATAATGGAGTAACGTTTACCAAGATCGCATCAGGAAATGTTCCTGAATTCCTGGAGAGGTTCGATCGGCAGACGGTAAGCTTCGACAATGATGTGACCTACAAGACATATGAACTGATCTTTCCGATGACCGTGGGACCGAGCGGTTGTTGTATGCAAATTGCAGAAGTGGAATTTTTGGGAGTTTCCGGCCCCTCCTCATCAGACTTTGAGGACCTGATTTTAACAAACGTCGAAACCGATATGTTTGGTCGGACCGCAATCCTCGACCTGCGGTTTCCCTTCACTGTGAAAGCTGGGGATCCCACGGACTATCTGAGTTTGAATGTTCGATACAGTGGCGGTTTTCTGGCCTACCTTAACGGTGTCCTGGTTGCCCAATCAAATGCACCGGAAAATCCGGATTTCCCTTCAACAAATATTTTGAAAAGGCCACGGAAAGACGTCCTGGCATGGGAGAGCTTTGGCATAAATGCCAAGCAAATCAGAAAAGGCAGGAATCTTCTTGCCATTCGAGCCCTCAATGACAGCGCTGATAGTTTGGAGTTTCTATTTCAAGCCCAGCTAGAAAACACGAGGGAAAGCCTGGGCACTACCAGCTATTTCAGTTCACCCACACCCGGTTACCAAAACGGAGAACCCAGCGTAGGATTGGTTGCAACCCCGGAGGCCGGCCATGAACACGGTTTCTACGAAACACCTTTCAAACTCGCACTGTCATCGATTACTGAGGGAGCATCCATCCGTTACACAACGGACGGGAGCAATCCCACTTTGACTACAGGAGAAACATACACCGCCCCAATTCCGATCGACCACACAACTATCCTAAGGTCAACTGCCTTCCACAAAAATTGGCTGCCATCAAGAACCCTGACCCAGACCTATGTATTTCCCGAGGACACAATCAGGCAGACTTCCATTAGCGCCAAGAATTCCGGATTTCCCAAACGATGGGATAATCAAACTGCTGATTATGACCTGGATCAGCGTGTCACAGGACTGAATGGAAAGGATCGTTATGGAGGTAAATACACACGCAGGCTCAAAGAGAGCCTTCAATCTTTACCCTCGATATCCATCGTGATGGATATTGGGGATTTGTTTGGCCCTCGAGGTATTTATTCAAACCCGGAAAGGCGCGGAGCCACTTGGGAACGGCCAGCCTCTGTGGAAATGATTCATCCCGATAAATCTCAAGGATTTCAAGAAAACGTCGGCATTCGAATTCAGGGGGGAGCCTTCCGGGAGATGCAGTCAAGGCTCTTGACTTTGAAAAAATCTTTCCGACTTATTTTCAGAAGCAAATATGGTGCCTCCCAACTGGATTATCCGTTGTTCGGACCAGAGGTTGAGAGTGGATTTAACAACATAGTTTTGAGGGCTAACGGCAATGATGCCTGGACATTTGGTGGAACCAAAGCTCTATACATTCGCGATAC
Source organism: Verrucomicrobiota bacterium (assembly GCA_030747505.1). Taxonomy (GTDB): domain Bacteria; phylum Verrucomicrobiota; class Verrucomicrobiia; order Limisphaerales; family UBA1100; genus UBA1100. The sequence goes on from JASLKQ010000144.1 coordinate 3,025, forward strand.
ATTCGCAATGAAAACTGCCCGGGACATGGGCATGGCAGCACCCAACTCGACCTTTGTTCACCTTTACCTAAACGGCCTCTATTGGGGGCTATACAACCCGGTCGAACGCCCGGATGCCGGTTTCTCGGAAAAATATCACGGAGGTAAAAAAGAGGATTGGGACGCGCTCAATCAAGATTCCGCACCGGATGGCAACCGTGACGCCTGGAACCGGATGCTGAATATTCTCAATGGGAATTCATCCAGCGATCAGGTTTATCAGCGTCTGCAGGGCAACAACCCGGACAGTACCCCTAATCCCAAATTTGAAAACCTCCTGAACATGGAAAACATGATCGACTACATGATCCTTAATTTCTATGTGGGGAACGGTGATTGGCCCGGGCGCAATCACTGGGTTGGGCGAAACCGCAATAACGGCGACGGATTTTATTTTTACCCGTGGGATACCGAGACCGCTCTGGGACTAGGTTCCGGTCTGGGGACAAATCGTCTGAATGTTAATGGAGCCGTTGCAAGTCCCTATGCGGCATTACGTAACAACGCTGCTTTTCGCCTGTTATTCGCTGACAGGATCCATCGTCATTTTTTTCGTGGCGGCGCTCTCTACGTCAATCCGGATAACCCCCAATGGAATCCATCTAAACCTGAAAATAACCGCCCCGCGGCAAGATTCGCCAAACTCGTCAATCAGGTGAAAGATGCCATGACTGGTGAATCGACGCGTTGGGGAGACCAGTTAAAGAACTCGCCATTCACACCCGACGAACACTGGAAACCTGAGAAGGATGATTTGTTGAAAAATTATTTCCCCAATCGCTCCAGAATCGTGCTTGGACAGTTTCAAAATGCCGGCCTTTACCCCAGCGTCAAAGCCCCTGTCTTGAATCTTACTGGCGAGACTGAAGACGGGTTTCAACTCAAAATTAATGCTCCAAAGGGGAATGTTTTCTTTACCTTTGACGGGAACGACCCCCGAGGCCCAACCGGGAAAAAATATGATGGTCCCGTTGTTTTGAACAACCTGACCACCGTGAAGGCAAGAACACTTTATAACTCGAAGTGGAGTGCACTTGCCGAAGCAACCTTACTCTCCGGAAATCCCACCCTGCTCATCACAGAGTTGCACTATCACCCGGCTCAACCCTCAAGTGATGAAATAAAGGGCGGCTTCAACAATGCGAATGATTTTGAATTTATGGAGATTCATAATGCGGGAATGTCTACCATTGACCTGCATGGCGTTAGGTTCACAGATGGGATTCAGTTTGGTTTCACGACATCGCCAATCAAGAAGATTCTCGGCGGTCATTTTTTTTTACTGGTAAAAAACCGCAAAGCTTTTGAGAAACGTTACGGTTCCGGATTGCCGATTGCCGGTGAGTATTCAGGACAACTAGCCAATAATGGAGAACGGATTGAAGCGGTTAACGGTTCAGGCGATACAATCCTCGAACTGAACTACGGAACAAAAGATCCCTGGCCTGAAGAAGCGGATGGTCGAGGGAGTTCAATGGAAATTATCGATCCGAATAATACTTTCAGTCGACCGGAAAATTGGAGAACAAGTCTTCTTGTAGGAGGATCCCCGGGGCACCCTGGAAATATAAATCAAATCATCATTAAAAGGCTGGATATAAAAAAAAAAGGTGAACTGAACCTGGTATTCTCTGCCCCAATTGGAGGGGGGTACACGGTTTTATACAGGGAATCTCTATCCAAGGGGGATTGGAGCCCGTTAAGAAAAGTTGAAACGACTTCATTAACCAAAACGGAGATTGGAGTCCAAGTTGGCATACCAAATGAAACAGAAACCTGTTTCTTTAAAATTGTATCAGAAGAAAATTGATTCCGGCTAATTAACTTATCGTTCAAATATTTAGAGGAAAAATGAGAGCAGAATTACAAATCAGGGAACCCAAATGAAGACCATAACCGTAGCGACCTCAGTTATACTATTGTCTAGCTTCTGCTGTTGGAAGAGGTCGCAAGGAGGTCGTCGAACTATTAATTGTTGTAGGTGTTGATTTGAACACGATGAGTGATTTTCATAAAACACCGCTAGATGTGGCCATCCAGTTAAAGCGAACCGAACTCGCCGACCTCCTACGCAAACACGGCGGCAAGACGGGTGAAGAATTGAAAGCTGAACGCAAATGAAACACCTCCTACTCACAACAATCGCAGCCGTGGTGCTGGTGGGGTGTGGGAAGCCTTAAACTAAGTTCAAAATGAAAACACCTTGTTCAAACTGCAATCAACGCTTGGAGATACCTGAAGAACTTGTGGGGCAGAGCATAGAGTGTCCTGCTATGCTTTAGCCACCTCAGTTGAATGAAAAAACTAAAAATAGCAATAATCGCAGCTGTGGTTTTAGTTGGGGTGTTGTCCTTGGTGGTGAAGTCACCAATTCACATAGCTGCCATCGAGGGAAATATCGAAGCAGTCATACAGCACTTGGATGATGGCGCGGATGTGGATGCGAGGGATGTGGACGGCAGGACTCCTTTGCACATAGCGACATTCAATAATTATAAGGAAATGGCCGAATTGCTAATTGCTAAAGGCGCCGATGTGAATGCGGAAACAGTAGATGGATTGACTTCTTTACATAATACGTCTTGGAAGGGCTACATGGAACTCGCCGAATTGCTAATAGCCAAAGGTGCCGATGTGAATGCAGCGTCAAAAAACGGCATTACTCCTTTGCATAATGCGGCTTTGAACGGCCACAAGGAAATCGTCGAACTGCTTATCGCCAAAGGTGCGGACGTGAATGCGAAGGATAAGAGAGGACAGACTCCTTTGCATTTTGCGGCTTTTAAAGGTCACAAGAAAATTGCCGAACTGCTT
>JASLKQ010000145.1 GCA_030747505.1 Verrucomicrobiota bacterium
TGGTCGACGATGTTCCCACCGACATCTGCGATTTCCACTCCAGTAATGACTCCGAACCCACTTCCAGAAACACGAATCTCTACATCCCTCCGATAATGATTTCCTGATATTCCGGTGAAGTGAGAAAAAGTGGGAGGAGAGCCAACATAAAATCTATGGTCATGCGGAGTGAGGATGCTGCTGTTATTAGCAGTATATAACCTAAACCGTCTCCAGGAATTACCGTCGTTTGAATCAACCTCATCGAATTGGAATTTTGCTTTGCGAGCGTCGAGCACTATCGCATTGTCAGAGATGGTAAACCCATCCCCTCCTACTTGAAGCCGTGTTCTAGTTGAATTATCGTCAATACTCGTTCCGTTGGCCTCCACAATTTCAATTTCGGAGACGCTACTGAGGTTCAAGCCGCTTATGATTATGGTATCTCCCGCCTGCTCACCGCGGTTGAAGGCAAAAGGAGTGGTAAATCCCCCCACGAAAAGAGCCTGTGGTTCGGCCATGACATTAAAGGTGTTGCTGTATCCTTTTCCTACCGCATTAACAACCATGAGTTTTCTCAGGTTTTCAGGGCTACCACTATCCGCCGAGGGACCAAACACATCCTGAGAGATGTAGATGGTTTTCCCGTCAGCCGACTCGGATACCCCAAGAGGCAGAGTGGTTGTCACTCCAGCTGGCTGCCATTGTTCCGCTGCATTTTTTTCTATTGCTGCGACAGGAGACAAAGAATTGCCCGCTACATCTACTATTTCAATGCGTACTGCTGTATTTAATGCAGTCCCAGTGACTGTTATGGATCGATCTCGCTCGAGATATTCGGTGATGGTTTGATTGCCGTGCTTCAGCCCCGAAATCGATGGAGTAGCGGTAATGTGTGCGATTAAGTTTGTGCCATTGGTAATTCCCCTGACTGTTAAATTTGGCCCTAGGCCTGTAGCTGCATCGGGACCGTTCATGCTCCACTCTATGTTATCACGGGAGACTTGAACGTACTTATCAGGCCCGTCAGCCTTTGCACTCATTTCACCCGCTTCAAGCTTTGCTTCGCTATCTGATATCACTTCAAATTTTGCCGGGGGCTCCAGTGCTCCTGAATCCGAGATATTATAATTCCCGTCGATGTATGTGCCATTTTTGTCCGTCACACGAAAATAGCTGAGCTCGGATCCATCTACGCTTTTAAAACCGTACCCAAAGAATTTCAGGCTAACGCCATCAGCTCCACGGTTATATGCACGGAGATCATGATCTGTGTGAGTGACGACCGGTAATCCTGAGGTGATCGCAAGATGCGGAGTTCGAGAGTTGTTCTCATATGCAGCACTTGGACCGAAGGCATTCCATAACCGAATGAGGCGAGTTCCCGCATTCCCCTCGGTTTTTTCGTTCAGATGACCAGGAGGTACAATCATCTGATTATGGGAAACAATGAATGACTGAATGTTAGCTCCGGTAAGTTCCTGAACGACATTATTATTATTGTCTATAATTTGCATAGCTGTCACAGAAGCCAGATTGCTGCCTTCTATTTTAAGTTCATGCTCAGTCCGTCTGAGCGTTACGTTTGGATTCCGATTAATGACGTCAATAGACTGAATCCCGGTGATTGTGGGGGGGATGGTTGCCGGAGAGATCGCATTTTCCAATATGGAGACACGGGCATCATTCGGGAAGACCACAAAATCATTGGGACCAGATCCTTTAATGTGGCCCCACAAGCTGTACATATCAGTATTTCCTACAACGCTGGCTTCACCGCTCCAGACAACCTCAAACCCTTGGCCAAGTTTGGTGAAGGTATATTGAATAGGCCCGGCGATGGTTCCTGGTCCTACCCGAGTAGTGAGCAACTGGGCTGGCCCCAAGTTGTTCGTATAGTTATCGGTCCAAAATTGACTGTCAGTTCTATTGAAGGCTATAGGGATGCCGTCGGCCGAGACTCCCAACTCGTCGGCTACGAATAGAATATCCGGCTGAAAGATGGCTCGACCTACATTTTGGGAGAAATGTTTTAGTTGAGGCACCCCGATATAAGCTGAAGCTCCAGGAGTTGTATTATCCAGATTGATTACGTTTTGTCCGTTAGTCCCCACAAAGACGTCTGTCCATGAATGCGTAGTTGCTGTGAAAGTGATGCCTAGAAAGGAGTCAAAAGGTTGTTCTTGGAACTGGATTTTATCTATGCCTCCGCGCATCGCGACATCAACCAGTGATGGGGGGGCCTGGACGGGAACGCTCGAGGTAATGGGGAGGCCCGGGATCAGCCCTGCATTCCTTCTGGGGACGTAGGCACCGGAAATTCCGGTTGGATCCGGATAGGTACGTGCCGAGCCTCCCGGGAAAACAGGAATGGCATATGTAGGCAGAAAATTTGCAGGAATAACCAACACAACGTTTGGGTCCAGACCTTCGTAAACGTAGTTATTTGTTCGATACAAATATTTAAGGCCACCAGCATCGTCGTATGTCAGCGCATGCCTATCATATTTGGCCAAAGGGTCGCTGGCGTTTTGTTTGTCATAAAACATCCCAAAGCCAAATAAGGTTGGCTGGTCGGTCCAGAAAATCGCTGTATTCCCGTAGAAGGCGTCTGCTATTGCAGCTACTGCAGACCAGGCATTATCTGTGGTGTCGGTTGTAAACTCCTCCATATCGGCAAAGGAGGGGATTTGCGTTACCCCAACTGAAGGTGGCGCATCGTGGATCAATCGGTAACTATATTCGACGTTATTAATGTGTGAGGAGGGTTTATAGGTAATGGGGTCAAAATTTCTCTGGCGAACGTTGAAATTGATTTGTGTGGCGGCTGCATTGGTTGAGGTGGAGTGGATACCAAAAGCATATCGATATGGGTTTCCGAGTCCCAGTTGGTTAACCAGTAACCCTAGCGTTAAACTTTTGATGTCTATTACGTGGGCATTTTTTGCAGTGGTGTTTCCCCAAACCGTTGTATAGTTGTTCCGAAAACCATGTAGCCCTAAATCAAGAGCACTTACTCCATCATAATGGAGTGACGAGTCTTGTTCTGAATCTTCCTTAGGTTCAAAAAAATCGTTGATGACATCGAAGGATTCCTTAACGGCAGCCCGGCCTTCTAAGCCAAAATACTGCATGAAACTCGCGTCAAATGCATATGTCAGAAGCGGGATATTCCATCGGAAAAACGTTTTAAGGTCTTTGGGGCCGCCAAGATCATCTGTGTAGTTAAAATCAATACCACCTGTGCCGTTCCCATCACTGGTAAGTTCTGTGATATGCATAGGCCCAACCAGAACAAAGGCCTTCGCTTCCGGCGCGGCCCATAGCCCAAGCAAGAACAGAAAAACTATTAAAAATTGCTTCAAGGTTTATTCAAAATGCACGGAAGACCCAGTAATGTGTGACCACAACACACACCTGCAGCTGTAGCCATAAAATCGGTCTAAACCCTCCTAGAGAACGATTATGGTCTCAGTAAATCCGAGCCCAACCATTAGTTGCTCCCAGAAAACAATGCGGTGTGAATAAATTGGCAATAAAAGAGATTAACCTGCCATGACATGCAGATATGAGGCTGCGAAATGTATGGTTAGGGAGGTCAATCCCCAGGCACAGATGAAGGCCGTGCCCAGCACGATGGCCAGCTCGGTGATCTGCATTGTCCATTGCAAACCCTTTCTGCAGCCAAGGAGAGTGAGGGTCTCCAATTCCCGGGTGCGCAACCGGCGGGTTAGGGCAACGATCAACGCCAAGAGTGCTCCCATTGCAAGGGTCACCAGTGAGTGATGGGCATCGAGAAAATCACGGACGCGCAGGACCATGTGCATGAGTTCGGCCATGACGTCTGGTGATTTGAGTGCTTGCAGGGAAGGATGATCTTGATAATCGGCCAGCAATAGGGCTTGGGATTTTTTGCTCTTGGGTCGGATCAGGATAGCGGTTAGAGGAAAGGAATCCGTCTTTCCATGAAAGTGGAAAGAGCTCATGTTTTCGGAAGTTATTTCGAGATATTTCTTCACCAGTTTGGGGCTGGTGCCGTTGTGATCGAGGCTTGGATCATGACCGTGGCCAATGCCTTCAATGATCCACGCAGTTTTCAAATCCACAAAAATCGCGGTATCATCTGCAGTGCCAGATGGGGCAAGGATGGCGGTGATGTTCAGCTTAAGTGGATATTCTCCGGCCAAGTCGAATAGATTTTTGCGGTCAGTCAAGAGCGTGTCCCCAGGGCGTAACCTCAGCTTGGCGGCGACAGTGGCACCAAGCTCACAATCGCCGATTTGCCTCATCTGCTTCCCTCGACGCATTTTGAGATTGCGGAAATGGAAATAATCAACGGTAGTGCCCACCACTGGAAATCCTTGGCTAGTGAACTTAGAATGCAGCGGAATCAACTCATCTATTTCCTGTCCGTGTAACTTTTCGTATTCGCCGAAAGGCACCGTGGCATTATTGCGAGCGCGGAAATAAAGGCCATGCAGGGCGAGATCAAACCGACTGCCTTTGGGGCCGATGATCAAGGGCGTGGAATCGGCTCGGGCACTGATAGCACTGTCAAATTCATCTACTAAAAGGTGAGTAACGAGCGGTAGATACAATGCTAGGGTCACACCAAGAACCATTACGGTTGATTGTCCTGGGTGCGTCCATAGGTAACGCCAAGCAAGAAAGAAACTAGACATTGGCACCCTCCTTTTTGTGGAATTCCTCAAAATCAACCACCTGCTCAAAGCGATCCAGCAGTGCGTGGTCGTGAGTTACCATTACCAGTGTGGCGTCATTGACGCTGGCTTGAGTAAACAACAAATCGAGGATGCGAGACTTGTTTGAAGGATCCAGATTGCCGGTTGGTTCATCTGCCAGAATTAGCTCTGGCTTTGGCAAAAGCGCACGGCCTATAGCAGCGCGTTGCAGTTCGCCTTGTGACAATGTATCGATGGCTGCATCCAGTTTGGCAGCCAATTGGAGCTCGTTGGCCAGAGATTCGAGCCGTGTGTTTACTTCTGCAGTCAGATTCAGGGCTTCGTTCAGCCGGTAGGGTATCCGGAGATTCTCCCGTACATTTAGGTATTCAATCAGTCGAAAGTCCTGAAATACAAAGCCGATATGCTTGATGCGAAAAGCTCGGCGATTGGAATCAGACAAGGTGTGTAGTGGGTGGTCACCGATCTGAATTGCACCTGATTGTGGTTGGGTGATGCCGGCTAGAAGGCGGAGTAGGGTGGTTTTGCCCGAGCCGCTGGGCCCCACAAAAGCCGTGTGTGATCCGGTCGCTAGCTTCAACTCAGGGATTTGCAGTCGGAAATCCTCGTCACCGTAGGCAAACTCGACTTGTTTTATGTCGACGTCCATCAGTTGTCGTCGAACAAGCGTAGGCCAGTTTCGAAACGCACCCGTTTTTCATCCGTCACTTCAAACGCTGAAATACGTCCACGACCCTCTTCAGAGGTGTCCAGCGTGATCCGGGCGGAGTACTGGTTTTCGCGTGTGTGAATGTGCCCCCAGTGTTCCACAGTACCAGTCACGTTCCAAGTGCAAGCCAGTGTTGAATCCGTGTTAGGCACCGGTTCCACGGTTTTGATATCTACGGCTTGCACGTTGACAATCGCTCCGCCTTGTTCCTGCATTTGCAGACCGGAACGAATTTTGAGAAATAATTCCTCCAAAAGGTCGCCGGTTATACTGTGCTCTAAAGCATCGTATACATCTCCGCGGTTCGCGTAATCATAAGCTCGGTAGATATTTTGCAGCAGTAAAGAGGTGCGTTTGGCAAGGTTGGGGGCTGGGACGGGTTCAGATGGAGTGACGGGTTCAGATGGAGTGACGGGTTCAGATGGAGTGACGGGTTCAGATGGAGTGACGGGTTCAGATGGAGTGACGG
>JASLKQ010000146.1 GCA_030747505.1 Verrucomicrobiota bacterium
CTGCGTACTGAGATTATTGCCCCCGGTACGCGTAAAAACCGCGCCTATGATTTAAATGGAAAACTACTCTATGAATTTGGCGGCAATTCCTCCATTACCATTGCTACTCCCTACGCCAAGTTCGGCCTATTGTATGTCACCTCAGGCTACGTAGGAGACCGCAAGAAGCCCATGTTCGCCATTCGGCCCGGGGCCAAAGGCGATATCTCACTGGAATCAGACCGGGACACCAATGAGTACATTGCGTGGTGTCAGCGCCGTGCAGGCCCCTATAACCCTTCTACGATCGTTTATGGTGATTTGATGTATGTTTTGCTCGATCGTGGCTTGGTGGGCTGTTATGAGGCCAAGACGGGCAAATTGGTGTATGGGCCAGAGCGGATTGTGCCCCGGGGCGGGGTCTTTACCAGTTCACCCTGGGCTTATAATGGAAGGGTCTTCTTTCTGGACGAAAACGGGGTGACTTACGTGTTGAAGGCCGGGCGTAAATTCGAGGTACTGGCCACCAACCGCCTCGATCCCAAGAACGACATGTGCATGGCTACTCCGGCCATTGCAGGCAACAAACTGCTGATCCGTACTGACTCACAGCTTTACTGCATATCAGGTGAGACCACGAAAAGGGAGGCATCCACCAAAGAGGCAAAGGTAAAGTCCGGGACCATTCAGCTGCGCAAATATTTCTTTGAACAAGCCAGGAAGGAAATGTCCTACAGCCTGTATCTGCCTAAGGGTTATGATAAGGAAAAAAAATATCCCCTGATGGTGGCATTGCATGGGTTGGGGAGCAGTCACTGGCAGATTATCCGCTACCCGGGTCTGGTCAAGCTGGCGCAGGAGCACGGATACATCGTGGTTGCGCCCATGGGCTATAACTCCAGTGGCTGGTATGGCAGCCGCGGGCAAAGTTCAAGGCGCAGCAAGCCGCAGAATCTAGGTGAACTCAGTGAAAAGGATGTGATGAATGTGCTGCAGATTGTGCGCGATGAATTCAGTATAGATGATAAGCGTATATACCTGATGGGCCACTCGATGGGTGGAGGAGGAACATGGCATCTGGGAATGAAGTATCCTGAGTTATGGGCAGGACTGGCTCCATTGGCGCCGGCACCCCCGCGTAATATTAATGATTTAAGCAAGATCAAGAATACGCCTGTGATTGTGGTGTGCGGAGATAAAGACGGGCTGGTGCGTTCGGCGCGGGTGTGGGTGGACAGGATGAAGGCTTTAAAGATGAATTATGAATACATTGAGGTAAAGGGTGGGGGACATATTCGCCCAGCTTACCAGAAGCTTCCTGAGGTGTACGCGTTTTTTAATAAACAGGCTAAGAAGGGGCAAAAGTAGGTCTGAGTGTTACAGTCCAAATGTTCGTTGGGTTCGATTCCCGTGTTACAAGGTTTCTTTCACTGCAGGAGGAAAGAGATTCTCCACATTGCCGGTGAGGCGAAGGGTGACTTGGGATAAACCGTCGTGATCGGTTTCATCGCGGTTAATAATAATGTAGGGAGTGCCCGATTGTGCTGCTTTAAGCGGGATGGAGTTGGCCGGGCTGACTGAGAGGGTGGAGCCCAGTGCAATCACCAGATCACAGGACTTGGCGGCGGCAAATGCGCGATTTAGATCTTCTTCTTTCAGATTTTGACCAAAGCTGATGGTGGCAGGTTTTAGATAGCCGCCACATTTACAGGTTGGGCATTTCCCTTCATTTTTAAATTTTTCGAAACCGGTCTGCGCCGGTGCTTCAAAACCACAACTTTGGCACTCAACCAGTGTGCCATTGCCATGGACTTCAACCAGTAAATCCCTGCTTGTTCCTGCAGCTAGATGCAGCCCATCCACATTTTGGGTGACGACCATCTCTACCTTGCCGGCTTTTTCAAGGTTCACAATGGACTCGTGAATAATATTAGGCTCGGCATCTCCGTGTTCCTCCCAGAGTTCGAGTTTATATTGCCAGTATTCGATCCGGGCCGATTCCTTGGCCATGAAGTCCTGGTAAAGAACGGGCTGACGGGTGGTCCAGATACCGCCAGCACCTCGAAATGCTGGGATGCCGCTGGGTGTGGAGATGCCTGCACCTGTAAAGATAAGGATACGGTTGGCTTTCCCAATCCATTCAGTGAGGCTTTCAGGCATGCACAAAAGGTTAACAGATTTTGAATGATTTTGCAGTGGTTTAAACGTTGTGGACGGGTAGCATGGAGAGTGAACCGGGGTACTTTGGTGAATTTACCGTCCAATAACAGGCGGGTTCTGCTGAGGTTCCCGTGAGGCATTTTATTTTGAGTAAACTGAACATCATGAAGACATCGACACGGACTCTCTCTTTTTCGCTGATAATCCTGCTGAGCTGGCTGGCCCAGGCTGCGGATATCGGCTTTATTGAAAAATTTGCGTTGGCCGAGGACCGCAAGGAGGCTCTCAAGCTGCTCATTCCCGGTACGCCTGACTACTATTATTACCACTGTCTGGATGCGCAGTTGCGCGGTGATAAGGGGGCGGTCAAAAAACATCTCGGATTATGGATCAAACGCCACGGGCGCACAGAGCAAGTAAGGGAGATTCAGGATCGGCAGGCACTTTTGGATTATGGGGCCAATCCGGATGCGACACTCGCCCATCTACGGCGTGAGTTGGGTCTTTCGTTCAGCCATAGTCGGGTTATTGAAGGCCAGAAGCCGAAGCACCCGGTGGCACTGGATCCAGAACAGATCAGTTTTAACGCCTATTTGGTTCGTGCCTACCGGTCCGGAGATTTGTCAGGAGTGGAGGAGCGCGGTCTGGAGAAACTGGATCACGATAAGCTGAATGCCACGCGACTGCGCCACCTGCTCTCACGGTTGCAACGGCCCGATATAGCGAATCTACCTCAGTTGATCGTTAAGGATTTGCGTAATAAGCACAGCCGTGGGTTTGGCTCACATAATATCCACCGGCAGGTGACCAAGGTGCAAATGGACGAGCTTTTACAGCTGGAGCCGAACCTCATCAATAACTCGAATTTCATCAACACCTACCTGAGTAAACTTGCCCCTTCAGCCGATACCGACACGCGCTTTAACCTCATTGAGCGAGGTAAACACCTCAACCGCATTCATCAGTTCACCAAGCGGTTGGCTGCGGCGCATAATTCGCTCAAAGCCAATGCAATCTATAACCTGCTGCGTTTTCAACGTAGTCAGGGTGAATACGACCGTGAATTATTCATGGAATACCTGAAACTGCCGCGACCGGTGTCCTATATCAACCCGAAGTACCGCGAGGCGCAGCTCAAGAGCCCGGGGATTTCTGATGTAAATCTTAATGCCGATTATAGTCGGGTCACGGGTCTGCCGCCCATTGGTCCTGATGAAAGATTGGTGCGCGATTTTTTTCTGAACTTCTTCAAACAGGATGCAGACTTCGACCAATACCTGCCACTGGTGAGGGATACCTACCTGAAACAGGCCTTTGCCGAGGCCAAGTTGGTTAATGGCATCGGGGATGCCGAGCGCTGGTATTCCATGCTTTCCACCTCACAGGTCAAGGCGTTGCAGGAACGTATCGATCTGGATTTTGCACCGGTAAACAAGGTGTTTTACAAGTCGAGCGAGGCGGTTTCATTGAAGGTCAACGTCAAGAATGTGAAGAAGCTGATTGTTCGTGTTTTTGAAATCAATACGTTCAACTTTTACTCACGCAACCTGCATCCGGTCAATACCGCCATTAACCTGGATGGGTTGGCAGCCACGCGCGAGCAGGCTTATAATTATGATGAACGTCCCCTGCGGCGTATCGAGCGAAACTTCAATTTTCCGGCACTCAAGAAGCATGGTGTTTATGTGGTGGAATTTATTGGTAATGGCCGCAGTAGTCGGGCGCTTATCAGCAAGGGAAACCTGCGTGTGCTGGAGGACACGGGCTCTGCAGGTCATGAGTTTCGGGTTTTGGATGAGGCCAACAAGGCCTGCCCACAGGCCACCCTGTGGCTTTCGGGTAACGAGTATAAGGCAGACAAGGACGGTCTCATCGTGGTGCCTTTTAGTAATCGCCCGGGCCGCCAGACAATCGTGCTGCGTAATGGCAACTTCAGTGCACTGGCCAGTTTTGTTCACCAGAAAGAGACCTATTCTCTGGACGCAGGAATCTACGTGGACCGTGAGGCGCTGGTCACCGGTGCGCAGGCGAATCTGGTTGTGCGGCCTGTTCTTCGGCTTAATGGGAATCCCATATCCCTAAAGGTACTGGAGGATCCGCGGGTGGTCATTCTTTCGACCGGCCGTGATGGCGTGCCCACGATGTTGGAATTGCCAATAGGCGAGATCAAGGATGGGGAGGCATTCATTCATGAATTTACCGTGCCTGACAAGCTGGCGAAGCTGCAGTTCACCCTGAAGGCGCGCGTTGAGAATTTGGCTGCGGGTAGTAAACAGGATTTAACCGATCAGGGAACCTTCGCCCTCAACCAGATTGATAAAACTCTTAAACTGGAAAATGTGCACCTTGCGCGCATCAATGACGGTTATGTGCTTGATATCCTGGGTAAGAATGGCGAGGCCAAGCCCGATCGTGCCCTGAGTGTGCAGCTTAAGCACCGCGATTTTAAGAGTTCACATGGCGTAAGCCTCAAGAGCGATCCATCCGGGCGCGTAGAGCTTGGAGTCTTGACTGATATCCAGTGGATCAAGGCAACCGGGAGTGATGGCTCAACCTATCATTGGGAAATTTCACGGGACCGCTACGGTCAGATTGCCCAGCCTTCAGTCATTCATGCGGCTACTGGTGACACCATTCAGGTGGCCTTGGCGGGTCCACTCAATAACGCCGCCAAGGGCAGCAGTTACAGTCTCTTTGAGGTGCGGCAGGGAACGGTGGTAGACAGTCACATCAAGGCCGGCACTTTCCGTAATGGATTTCTGGAGATTAGTGATTTGGCCGTGGGCGACTACCAACTTTACCTCAAGGAAACGGGAGAAACCATTGCCTTGCGCGTAACCGAAGGCAACAAGCGGGATCATCACGTGATGAGTTCTAGTCGCATTTTGGAGCAACGCGTTTTGCGTCCCTTGCAGATTAGTGACGTGATGGTGGGGCAGCAAAACGCTGTGGTGCAGCTGGAGAATATCACTCCTTTCACCCGCGTTCATGTGTTTGCCACGCGTTTTGTACAGCGTTATCCGGCTTACGCCTCACTGGATATTGGTGGGGTGCCTTCACCTGAAGCAAAAAGCTTGGCGCGTCCGCGCTCTCTGTACGTGCAGGAACGCGATATCGGCGAGGAATACCGCTACATTCTGGACCGAAAATATGCCACCAAGTTTCCCGGTAACATGCTTGCCCGACCGGGCCTGCTACTCAATCCGTGGGCCATTCGTGAAACCAGTACTGGAAGGCAAGATGCAGCCGAGGGGGGTGAATTTGAGGATCTGGCCGAGAAATTAGAGAAGGCCAAAGATGGGAACTGGTACCGAAAGCCAACAGAAGCTTCCGCCGGCGGTGGACTTAACGATTTTTCCAGCCTCGATTTCCTGAAAAACAACTCCGAGTTGTTGGCCAATTTAAAGCCCGACAAGGACGGCGTGGTATCGATTGATCTCACCAAGTTTAACGGTCACCAGGAGATGTTGCTGGTGGCGGTGGACCCCTTGAATACCGTGACCCTGCCTGTGCCCCTTAAATCAAGCGTGTTGGCCAAGCGCGAGGTGCGCATGGTGCAGAGTCTGGATGTGGCCAAGGCACATTCGGA
>JASLKQ010000147.1 GCA_030747505.1 Verrucomicrobiota bacterium
GGGATCGTCCCGTGCTGATCACCTACGGTCAGGGCAACCACGCCGTGAGAACCGAGCGTTGGCGTTACATCCGATACCATGACGGAGGTGAAGAACTCTACGATCACGACTCCGATCCGCAGGAATGGACAAACCTTGCAAATTTATCCCGTCACTCATTGGTGATCGAACGTCTACGTAAATCGATCCCCAACTAAATCAAACCAGGGACGCCTACACTCCAAATCTAACTAGCAACCTTGCAATAATTCTTGATGACAGCAGTGATGGTGTTGAAATTGTAGATATGGATTCAACTGTTCATAGTATTGATGACCTAATTGCTGAAAGAAGAAAGGGTGAAACTAGTGCGGTGAAAAAGAATCTTCGAGTTCTTGGCGAAGAATTGAAAGCTGAAGAGAAATGAAACACTGATCACCAGAATTAAACCGAGTAAAGGTGATGAAGTATTCCAAAAAAAACCAAAAAAATGCCACTAGCTACGACCGCCTTAAGGTTGGAGAGGGTTACATCAGTGGTTATCTCTCCATTTTTTTTGCGTTGGTTTCTTTTGGTGGTGTTTTGTGTTTTTTATTTCCAGAGATCCTAACAACTCCGGAATATCGTCACAATTATCCAGTGGAAATACTACGCGGCGTTCTGCTGATGTGCATATTGTTTTCATTCCTGTTTGCGTTGGTTAGCTTGATCCTCTGCAAAAGCAAGATCCCTTCGTTGTTGGCTACAGTTATCAGCGGACTTTCCATCTTGATGGGCGGTGCTACTGTTGAAATAAAGCAATTCAATGATCTTGGTTTTTATGTAAGCTTGGATTGGCTTTTGTTGGACTTGTTGGTCTTGGCGTTGATTTTCATTCCAGTAGAACTTTTTTTTCCAAAGCGAACAAACCAGTCAAAGTTTCACGAAGAATGGAAAACTGATCTGATTTATTTTGCATTCGGGCATCTTTTGATCCAAATGACTGCGGTTTCAGTTCAGGCGCCCGCAAGCTACTACTTCGGCAGCTTACATTTGGCAGGTCTACACCATTTTGTTCAAGCCCTGCCATTCCTCATAGAACTGCCCTTGGCTCTGCTGGTTACGGATCTTTTCCAGTATTCTGCTCATCGCGCCTTCCATAGAATGCCGTTATTGTGGAGGTTTCATGCGGTCCATCATTCAATCAGGGCAGTAGACTGGATGGCGGGTTCCCGATTGCATATTATTGATGTGCTTGTGACTCGGGCCTTTTCCTACCTGCCTCTGTATGTGCTGGGTTTTTCAATCGAAGTGTTTTACGTGTACGTCATTATCGTCTCATTGCAGGCTGTCCTTGCACACGCGAATACGCGGATTCAATTTGGCTTCCTAAAATATTTAATCGTTACTCCGCAATATCACCACTGGCATCATTCCGACAATCCTTCCGCGTACGACAAAAACTTTGCCATTCATTTTCCCTTCATCGACTTTTTGTTTGGGACTTATCATTTGCCGGGTGACCAATGGCCGGAATCCACCGGACTGGCCGACACCTCGTTCCCCAAGGGATATTTCAGGCAGTTTGCTTTTCCGTTTTGGAAGAATCCTTCCGATCAGCAGGATATGAAGGATCCTTCTCAACGATAAACGGTACTAAAACACAAATGAAACACCTCCTACTCACAACAATCGCAGCCGTGCTGGTTGTGGGGTGTGAAAAACCAGAAGCAGACCGTGCGCTACTTGATGCTGCCGGAGAAGGAAACACCGAAGCCGTCAAACAGCACTTGCCTGCAGGTGCGGATGTGAATGCGAAGGATACTTACACAAGATGAAGCTGAAAAAGGGGCACAGAGTCGATGCAGTTCCTTCCGTCGGACTACGCCACCTCGATGCCCCAGTATTGACATGCTCTACGTCATTGAGTAAATAATCAACCCGTCCAGACTGACGGAATTACTGGATCAGTTTGAATAACTCGATGACGGGTAATAGAAGTCTCTTTAGCTTTTAGTTGAAAACAACCGCAACGACATCACCGCAAATTACTACCAATCTTTGTCGATTGGCTTGTTCCTTACTGGAGTCACTCTGGGGGATCGTTTTTATTTTAGCAGTCTTAGCTCCGAATCTCACAGCCTCGTTCCGTGAACCCTCTGAATCCGAGCAAAAAAACCCCACCGAATACCGCGAAGTCGAATTCATCAAGCGCTACTGCCTTGAATGTCACTCAGGGAAAAAACCAAAGGCTAGCCTCGATCTTTCACGGTTCGATTCAATCGAACGAATCGTTTCTGAATCCATTTTATGGGATAAAATATTAATCCAACTGGGAGAAGGCGATATGCCTCCCGAGGAAGCGGATCTACCGTCATTAGATGAACGTTCCAACTTTTTGAATTGGGTAGAATCTTCCCTTCAAGAAGCCGCCTGCCAATCGGGACCTCATCCAGGTCCAGCGGTGCTCCGACGACTAAATCGAGCCGAATATTCAGCTTCCGTCCGCGATTTACTCGATATCCATTTTGACGCTGGCGAAGCATTGCCTTCTGAAGGATCTGGAGGTGAAGGCTTCGACAATGCCGCGGAAACGTTGTTCATTTCTCCGATCCATGCCGAGAAATATATGGATGCGGCTCGTGTGGCCGTCGAATATGCCTTCGCGGACACTCGATCACTGCGCCGATTCTTGGTCGCCAAACCCGATGAAAAAACTCCTCCAGAAGTCGCTGCTCGACGTGTCATCGAAGCCTTTCTGCCTCGCGCCTTCCGCCGTTCAATTACCGAATCTGAGATATTAGAATACCTGGCCTTGTTTCATGCCAAGTACGAAGCGGATCCGTCTTTCACGGTCGCCATTCGACTCACTCTACAGGCCGTTCTCACTTCACCCAAATTCCTGTTCATTGCCGAAGAACCCAACTTTGATGTAAAACCTCATAAAGTCACCGACCATGAACTCGCCTCCCGGCTTTCATATTTTCTCTGGGGCAGCCTCCCGGACGATGAGCTCTTGGAAGCGGCCAATAAGGGTAGCTTATCAGACCCAATGATCCTTCAAGAACAATTCAAACGCATGCTCGGTAAACAAAACTCAAGAAAGGTTAGAGATTTTTCCCAGAATTTTGTAGAACAATGGCTAGGTACTCGGGCATTGGGTAGGGAATTTAAGCCTGGTAAATCAATCCTCGGTTACGATTCCGAGCTTGAAGGAGGAATGAAATACGAACCCGTCTTCTTCTTCAACGAAATCCTCACAAAAAACCGATCTCTTCTCGACCTACTCAAAGCCGATTACACCTATGCTAATCGGCGCTTAGCTCGCCACTACAGGATTAAGGGCGAGTTCAGAGAGCAACCAAAGCGAGTTGAGTTGACGGATGAAGATCGTCGCGGTGGACTGCTAAGCATGGCAGCCGTGCTTGCCGTGTCATCCTACCAACACAGGACCAGCCCCGTTCTCCGCGGGAAATGGATTCTTGAAACCATATTGGGCGATCCGCCACCACCACCACCTCCGAATGTTCCTGAACTAGAGGAATCCGAAAGGGGCGTTCCCTCCGAGTCATTGCGTGAACGCTTGGAACTCCATCGCCGGGATAAAGCCTGTGCCCAATGCCACGATCGTATTGATCCCCTTGGCTTTGGGCTTGAGAACTATGGAGTATTGGGTCGATGGCGCGATAAACATGAAGGCCACCCGGTCGATGCCCGAGGAGCCCTGCCAGACGGCACAACTTTTACCGGGCCCGAGGAGTTGAAATTAGCCCTGCTAGGCCGGAAAGATCAATTCGTGCGCCATCTTACAAAGAAGATGCTAGGCTACGCACTTGGCCGGGGGTTGACCTACTACGATTATTGCGCCGTTAACTCTATTATGGACAAATTACGCGCAAACGATTACCGCTCTCATTTTCTGCTGTTTGGAATTATTCAAAGCGTTCCATTTCGCTTTAAAGCGGGTATTACCTCCGGGGAGGGCGAACATGCCGCGACGCTAAATCAAGATGAATCGATTAATGAATAGACCTAGAATGGCACTTTCACGTCGCACCTTCCTCAAAGGCGCAGGCGCTGCGCTTGCTCTGCCATGGCTTGAAGCCATGTTACCTCAACGACTGGCCGCCACCTCCACTGATTCAAAGCCCATCAGACTAGCCGCCCTTTTTATGCCCAATGGCGTGAGGGAAGACCAATGGACTCCAACGGGCCAAGGTTCGGAATTTGCACTCTCTCCAACCCTAAAACCCCTTGAAGCTTTAAAGAATGACATCCTTGTACCCACAAACCTCTGGAACAAAGCGAGCGATTACGGCGACGGGCACTACGTCAAGACATCGGGATTTCTTACCTGCACGACTATTAGCAAATCCCTGGGCTACGACCTAAACAGCAATGGCATCTCAATGGATCAAATCGCGGCCCGCAGTATCGCGCAAAAAACACCGCTCCCATCCCTTGAGTTGGCCATCGACCCTGTAACCATTGGCGTTGACACAAATGTGGGTTACACCAGAGTGTATGGGTCCCATATTGCGTGGAATAAACCCACTAGACCGCTAGCACGAGAAATCAATCCGCGTCTCGTTTTCGAGCGACTCTTCCGAATCAACAATCCCCGTGCAACCAACAACATATCTGATTCCCTCCTGTTAGATCGTGTGCTAGCGGATGCCAAGCAACTGCGCCGACGAGTTGGAGCCAGCGACAAAGCTCGCATCGATGATTACTTGGACTCTGTCCGCGCTCTTGAACGTCGTATCGAGCAAACCAGTCAATCGGGGGTCGGATCATGGTCTCCAAGAAGGGAGATCAGCCCTGAATCAAAACCAGAGCGTCGTCCGGATGAGCATCCTGAACGAGTCCGGTTGATGCTGGACATGATCGCCTTGGCTTTCCAAACAGATTCGACTCGGGTTTGCACCTTTATGTTTGGGAACGCTGTCAGCAACACTAATTTCTCATTCCTTGAAGGCGTCAAAGGAGGGCACCACAGCCTATCACACCACGAGCGCAAAGAAGAGAACCTCACGCAATATCAACGCATCGGCCAATGGCACATAGAGCAATACGCTTACCTTCTGAACAAGCTGAAGAGTTTCAAGGAAGGGGATAGCACAGTGCTGGACAATTCCATGATCTTGTTTGGGTCTGGCCTTCGCGACGGCAACAGGCACAGTCCCCACAATCTCCCACTTATTTTAGGCGGTACGGCCGGCGGAAGAATCAATACTGGGCAACATCTGGTCTATGACAAAGACACACCACTCTCGAACTTGTACTGCAGCATTCTAGATGCCTTCGGCGCGCCCGTAGAGAGATTCGCCGACAGCACAGGCAAACTCAAAGGCATTCTAAGCTGATGAAATTAGTTTTAAATTAATGATGAGTGACATGGTAGAGGGTTTATTCCGAAGGAATACAGCATAGCAACTTACCCTGGCAATCAACCTTTTTGAAAACAGCTTTAAATATCCTGGAACCATCGGCCTCCCCTGTAAACACGGCGGCAAGACGGGTGAAGAATTGAAAGCTGAAGGGAAGTGAATGCGTGCTATTAAAATATTCCTCGGGATCATTATCGGTTTAATTGCGGGCATTTTAGGTTTCATAGCGTTAGGAAGTGTTCTTTCATCTTTTTCAATTCCAAAACCTGCTGAGATATATCGTCATGCACCTGAAAAATCACTAATT
>JASLKQ010000148.1 GCA_030747505.1 Verrucomicrobiota bacterium
ATAGGGAGTCTACTCTGCCTCCTGTTGACGGCTTCTCTTTTGGGAGCCAATCCTGCCAGCTCCAAATTTGCGGGATTATTTTCCTTCAGCCTAATCACCGGCCTCATCAGCCTTTGGTTTGTTTATCAGGTGCCTGATGCCCCGGTGAATCCTGAGGAAATTTCCCATAAGGAGCCGGCTCCGTGGCGGGAGATTTTTGGGCACAGTTCCTTCCGTAAGTTGCTGGGGGTGCATTTTATCTGGGCCGTTTTAATCGGTGGATTGATGCCGTTTATCGTGAAATATCTTAAGGGACCTGTAGCCATGGATTATGATTCGGTAATATATACTGATGCAGCCAAGTATGTGGGGGGGCTCGTGACTCTGTGGTTTTTGCATTCCCGTCTGGATCGCTTGGGAAGTCGTCCCCTGATGATGTTGGCCGGTGCCGCATGGTTTATCATTGTTTTGGCTCTGGTGGGTATGAGTTGTGGATTAATTGAAGCAAAATTACCGGTTGTTTGTGTGGTGTCTGTGGCGGTTGGTTTTGCTTTCTGCACTTTTGGCATGTCGCTCACCAAGCTGGTGATGGGGACGGTTCCAGATGCGGGTAAGAGCCATTTTTTCGCGATGTACTCTGTGGTGGGTAGTCTGACTCTCGGTTTATTTCCATTTCTTTGGGGAACATTGATCGATTCACTGGCTGGAGTTGAGATAATGCGTTTCGGGTTGAATTGGAACCAATACAGCATCAGTTTTGCCCTGTTAATTGGCGTTTTAGCCCTGCTTTTCCTGCTGGTGTTGGGGCTGGAGGAGGAAAAGGCGGCCAACTTCAACCAGTTGGTCAGGGATTTAATCGGGAACAATCCCCTGCGCGATTGGCTGAGGCGCTAGGGATCCACTCGTACGGGAGTTCCCACCTGCACCATTTTTGCCAGCCGCTGGGCGTTCCAGTTGGAGAGACGAAAACAACCCAGTGAAGTGGTGCGCCCGATTTTTTCCGGATCAGGCGTTCCATGGATGCCATAACCGGATTTACTGAGACTAAGCCAGGTGGTTCCCACCGGATTATTTGGGCCAGGTGGGAGAGTGAGTTTTCCTGAGCCAGCCAGCGCTTCAGGTGAAGAGGGAAAGTTGGCGGGATTAAACGTGTAATCGGCCTGTTCGGCTACTGCAGTGATGGTGAGATTCCCTATGGGTCGCTTGTCAGCCTTTGTGGCAATGGAGCAGGGGAACCGGGCAACCAGTTTGTTGTCTGCGTCGTAAACATCCAACAGGCGCTGAGCCAGTTGGATGTGGATCAGGGCTGCCCTACCCAAAGGGGTTGGCATGGTGGTATTGGGAACCTTCACCTGGGTTCCCTCAGCAACCCGACTCCAGACAACTGTCGGATTAATGCGCATCAGGTAACGGGGGGAGCAGTGGTGTTGTTCGGCCAGCATTTCCAATACACTTTCAAAACCCAGTAGTTCCTGATTGGATTTCTCGGTCCAGCTTTTGCCCAGTGGGCTTATCTGGGTGAGTTCACTGTCGGTGATAGTCCGTATAACCAGTGCGGTCTGTTCCAGGCGCAGCTTGGCCTTGGTCGCTGTATCGGCAATCCCGGTTACCTTGAGTCCATTGTTATGTTGAAAGGCGATCAGGGCTGCCTGGGTTTGCGGGCCGCCATAACCATCAATCGATCCGGGTGAATAGCCGGCACGATCCAAGGCCACCTGGATTTCAAAATCGGTCTTGGGGGCACGCGGGATAAAATCAACTGATCCAATATTGAACCCGGGTGCGTTACGATTGGCTTCATTAAGTGAAGTAAGTCCAATGGCTGCAGCGGCGGTGCGATTGGTCCGGACCGGGATGCCCCGGCTGGCTATGAAATTATTGGTGGATTGGGGGCCGTTAATTTGAGAGCCGGTCCTGACCGGCGGAGTGGTGGCAGCCACTCGTACAGTGTTGGTGCGGTAGATGATCTCGGGAACCTTGATCACCTTTTCTACCTCCAGGGTGCCGGGTTTCTTGAGCCAATAGCCAAGCATACCGGTTGCCGCCATGCACGGCAGTGCCCAGATCAAATGATACCACCAGGGTTTCTCCGGTTCAGGGGGAAACATACTACAAACCTCCTATGCTCTGGAATAAAGCACAATTTGGAGCTGTGGGCGAGCAGGAAATGTAAGCCGGAGATTGTTATGATTCCGAGGAATCCTGTTCTTCAAGTTGGGCAATTTGACTGCGTAATTCTTCTATCTTGTTTTTATCGGGGAAGGTTTCCTTCAAGGCAGCCTCAAGCTCACGCTGCTTTTCCACTAGAGTTAGTGTGTTTTGCAATGCCAATTCTCGTTTTTTAAGTTCGGCAGCAACCGCCTGTTCGTTTTGTTTAACCTCCATTTCATAAATGGTTTTGTTTGCGGCTTCTTGTGATTGCGCGGTAAGGCGGGCTATTTTTTCAATGGCTTTTGCATCCAATATATCACTGGGATCGTGTTCTTCCTTGGGGGTTTGCTCCAAATAATCTATGGCTACGTCCTCTAGTAGAAATCCGTTTAAGTCAGACCCAATATACGTTCTAATAGAATGTCTGAATTCCTCGCGAATTTTACGGAGTTCTTCATTGTCATATTGTGAAGCTACAGATTGTAAACTATCAGAAAACTTTGCCTCAAAGAGGCCTTTTAATGTCCCAACATCAGAAGCGTGCTCACAGCCTACACTTGTAGCCACCTCACAGATAGACTCCTCATCATGGTCTACCCTTACATAAAAGGATGCTTCGATATCTGCTCTAATATTATCCTTACATCGAACTCCATTAACTCCTTTTAGCTTAATTTTGATCTCTTGAATCGACATATCCATCAAGTCAAAACGGTGCATAAAGGGTAGGCATAAAAAATAGGATTTCGTTACCTTTATGCCACCGAACCCGGTTCTAATTCCTGCCATGTTAGAAGGAACCTTTTTGAAGCAATACACCAAAAAAACCCCAATGAACAAGCCGAGGCAGGCGATTATGCCGACCATTACAATCATTCCGAGTATGCCAAACAAATGAATTTACCTTAATATATCGTGTTTATTTTGCACACTGTAAATATTGATTATTTTTATATATCGATATGGAATACCGGGTCGGTACCAATTCCATCGGTTCCTACTTGGTGTTTTTCGACAGAACCTATTTTAAGTCAGCACGTCATTAATGACGTGTCCATGCACGTCGGTGAGGCGGCGTTCGAAACCGTTGTGGTAGTAGGTGAGTCGCTCGTGGTTGAGACCCAGAAGATGCAGGATGGTGGCGTGCAGATCGTACACGGTGGCCACGTCCTGTTCTGCCTTCCAGCCAAATTCATCGGTGGCTCCGTAGGTGTAACCGCGCTTTACGCCTGCCCCGGCCAGCCACGCGGTGAAGCCATCAGGATTGTGGTCACGTCCACTGGCGCCTTTCTGGAAAGTGGGCATGCGGCCAAACTCGGTGCACCATACCACCAGGGTATCCTTCAAAAGCCCCCGTTGCTTTAAATCCTTGAGCAGCGCAGCTGCCGGTTGATCGAGTACGGGGCCGTGCTTGGTATACTGTGCCTCAAGCTTTTTGTGGCCATCCCAGTTGCTGGTGCCTTCGCCGCCGGTCTGGTAGGCGCCGTTGAAAAGCTGTACGAAGCGCACGCCTTTTTCCAATAGGCGTCTGGCAAGGATGCTGTTCTTGGCAAAGGCCGCCTTGAGTGGATTGGTGGCATCATCGGCGCCATACATTTTGAGCGTGGCCCTGGTCTCGGTGGATAGATCACTGACCTCGGGCACACTCAGCTGCATGCGTGCGGCCAGTTCATAACTGGAGATGCGCGCGGCCAGTTCCGTGTCGCCCGGGAATTTTTTCAGGTGCCGCTCATTGAGACGCTGTAAAAAGCTGCGAGTAGCCTTGTCCTGCTTTGCATTTAGGCCCGCAGGCCGATTGAGGTTGCGCAGTGGTTTGGCGGCGTTGAAATCAGTGCCCTGATAGGCGGCGGGCAGGAATCCGGCTCCCCAGTTGTTCACGCTGCTTTGCGGGGTGCCGCGCGGATCAGGAATGGCGACATAGGCGGGCAGTTCCTCGTTCTCCGAGCCCAGTGCCCACGTAGCCCACGAACCCACGCTGGGAAAACCATCAAGCGTATACCCGGTGGACATGAAATTTTCGCCTGGACCGTGTGTATTGGTCTTGCTGGTGAGTGAGTGGATAAAGCACATTTCATCAGCCAACTCGCCCAACTGTGGTACCAGTTGGGATACCATCTTGCCACTTTGACCGCGCGGTTTGAATTCCCACGGGCTCTTGGTGAGGTTGCCCTGTGCGCCCTGAAAGGTAACCAGCCCATCGGCCCCGGGCATCGGTTGGCCATGGCGCTTCACCAGCTGGGCCTTATAATCAAAGGTGTCCAATTGGCTGCAGGCGCCCGAGCAGAAAATGACCAGCACCTTGTTCGCCTTGGCCTTGAAGTGCGGATCGCGGGGGGCAAAGGGTTTACCCTCATCAATCCTGGGCCGGAAAGGTCTCTCGGCTGCCAGGAGGCCTTCATTTTGCAACAGACTTGCCAGGGCAATCCCGCCCAGTCCCTGGCCGGTGTGCCGTAAAAAATGACGCCGATTTAAAAGTGGATTCATGGCTAAACTCAGTAGAACACAACGAAATCCCCGGTGGGCAGGGCACAGGCACTGGAGAAGCTATAGGCTGCAGGAAAATGCTTCGGTCGATCACTTTTTGCGGTGAGGACACCGTCGCGGTTCGTGACTTGGAATTGAATATAGCCGCCTTTACCCCAGCCCGTTTCGGTTGACCAGGTGGTCAATCGATCTCCCTTGGCGTTGATGGCCAGCGACGGGTACTTGCCGTTCTTGCTGGACGAGGACACCTTGCGCGCCGGGGCCTCGGATAACATGTCCTTAACGTAAACGTGGCTTTTGGTTTCCCACGCGGCATAGACCCGTCGGTTGTCTTCGGCGAAGGCAAAGGTTGATGCGGGGCATATGAAGACTTTCCATGGGTGTCGATGCACCTCGTTGAACCGGCCATCTTGTGTTGTGGGCGAGAAGATGACGACGTCCCGGCCGGTTTTCTCAGCCGTCCGGTAGGCAACATAAGTTCTGCCGGTCGATGAGGTGAATGCCTCCATCGTGCAACATTCACAAACCCCAAGCGGCCGGCGGGTGACGGGAGTTTCTTTTGAAAAACTTTTTCCCTTGTTGGTGGATTGAACCATAAAGGCCATGCGATCGGTTCGGCCCTTGATATTGGCATGCCAGAACACGTTGACCACGCCGTGACGATCCACAGTTATGGATCCGTTTCCATCCAGCCCATAGGTGTTTCGGTTCAGGTTGACCTGTTTCCTGAAGGACTTCCTATCATCAGCAAGGCGGGTATAGAAGAGGTACGTAAATTCCTCCGGGGAACGCTCCTTGCCTTTCTTCTCCCATTGTTTTCTTACAAATCCAAACGAGCCGTTCCACAGGACATGGACTATTCCGTCCTGTCCGATTGCCATTCGGGCTCGAAAGATGGAGCCGATACAGCAGGCACTGCCCACAATGTTGTTGACCTTGATGGGGGAGGAAAAGCTCCTCTGTCCCTTGGGTCGGGTGACGTAAAACAAATCGCCTTCGCGCGGCTGTCCCTTGTAATACAG
>JASLKQ010000149.1 GCA_030747505.1 Verrucomicrobiota bacterium
CCTTCTCCTCAGCCTTCTCCTCAGCCTTCTCCTCAGCCTTCTCCTCAGCCTTCTCCTCAGCCTTCTCCTCAGCCTTCTCCTCAGCCTTCCTTCGGGGCCTTTTGGCAGTCTCAATGAGGCCATTGGAAAACTCCAAAACGTGTCCCTGATGAATAAGCCAGTGCAAATCGGAGATAATCTGTTTTTGCTCTTCTGTTTGCATTGGTATAACAGGCGCCCCTTCTCCCTCAGCCTGCACAACAGGTTCCATTCCACCGAGCTTCTCCAGTATTTGAAGTCGCGAGCATTTCGATACAGAATCAATAAACTGCATGATTCTCTTCACCCCTTCACTCACTGGCTCCGCTTCGGTATCCAAAAAGTTTGGCCGAGCTACCGACACATGCGTCACCTTCTTATCCTTCTTAAAAAACTGAAGGCCCATTCCGGAAAATATTTTGCTTAAATGCGTAGAGAGCTGCATTGGAAAATGTTTTTGCTTATGCCACTGATCCTTAAGGAATTCTGTCAACATTTTCGGATCACGCATTGTTCTAGCCAGCTCTCCGGAAATTGTAAGATAAGCCACTTCTTCAACTGCATCGGATAAGTGATGTTCCCGGAAATGGACTTCAACCTCATCTCGTTTTTCAAATATTACTTCAGAATCAGTTTTCTTTGAGATGAATTGCGTCTTCCACTTGGCCTGCTCAAGCCAAGCCTGAACAGCTTCCTCTTCCTTTCGAATGCGAATGCGGGATTTAAACTTTTCAAATGGCATTCGGGGAAGCCGCTCAGCATGAAAGCGGCTGAGTGTATTCTGGTAATCGTGGTGGTTTGGAGCTCCAAGATACTCCTCCGTAACTCCACATTGTGCAACAAAGGCAAAATTTCCCTTAGGCCCTTCCGTTTCTATTTTCTTAGTCTCATAGAAATCATCAAAGTGACTCGCAAGCGCATGGCGAACACATTGCTCTTCAGTTAGCCACGCGCTCCCATCCAGCTTACATTGAAAAAGTCGTTGGCCTTTATTCTCCCCGGACTTGTTTAGAGAACTTAATCTGATTCCGTATCGACTCGGTCGATCCAAAATCAACAAGGCAATTTGAAAGAGCGGGTAAGCCCGGCCAGTAAGCCTTATTTCCTTTGCAATAGATTCCACACCCTGTTCGTCCGGAACAAAATCCACCCTCAATTCAAGCTGAGGAGCCTTCGGTCTCTGAAATCTTCCTCCCTTACCGTCGCGTCCATCACGCTCCCGTCGCCCGCTTGAAGCCTCTCTAAAACTTGATTTTCTCCCTCCGTAATCTCTTTTATCACCACGCCCACCCTTGCCCTTAGATCGCCCCGCACCGCGTCCTTTACGTTCATCACGCTCGTGCTGATTGTTCCGTTTCTGACCCCTGCCACGCACTTGCCCCCTGCGATCGCCCCCAGAATGACCCTCATACTTATTTTTGCCTGAGTCTTCCTGAGCCCATTCAGGTAAAAACTGTAAATCAAGCGACAAGTCAGTTTCGGATTCTTCACTCATAGACAATTACTCGGAATTTAACCAAGTCGGGCAGGTGCAATGTGAGTGCTTTCTTCTCGGAAAGCAAGCTCTGGCTTGCAACCTAAAAACTGTTAACAACCAAACGATTTCATCGTCTTGCGCGATGGGCCTATCATGGTTAGATTTTAGGGGTGCCCAATAACGAGTTTGTTCATCTACATGTCCACACCGAGTTCTCCATGCTCGATGGAGCATGCAGACTGGACAAACTGATAGACCGTGCGATAGATCTAAAATTTCCCTCTCTTGCCATCACCGATCACGGGGTAATGCATGGCGCGGTGGACTTCTACCAGAAAGCCAAACATAATGGCATAAAGCCGATTATCGGATGCGAAGCATACATTGCCCCAGAGAGCCGTTTTGATCGCAAGGCCAACAGCAGAACTGGCAAGGATGGCTATAACCATCTCCTGTTATTGGCCGAAAATGATATTGGCTATAAGAATCTTGTGCGCCTGACCACAGCCGCTCATTTAGAAGGTTTCTATTATAAACCACGAATTGACAAGGAACTTCTCGAATCCCACAAGGAAGGAATCATTGCGCTAAGCGGCTGCCTGGCCAGTGAAATCCCGCAGGCCATAATACACGACAACCCCGATAAAGCACGCAACGCACTCGATTGGTTTAAACAGATTTTCGGTAAAGATCACTTTTTCCTGGAGCTTCAAAACCACGGCATCAACGAACAGGCCAAGGTTAATGCTGAGCTTATTAAATGGGCAAAAGAGTATGACCTGAATCTGGTAGCCACAAATGATGTGCATTACATAGAACGTTCACATTCTCATGCACATGACGCACTCATCTGCATCGGCACTCAAACACATCTTTCGGATCCAAACCGGATGAATTATGCACCTGAACAATTCTATTTACGCAGTGCAGACGAAATGGCCGCATTATTCAGTGAAGTCCCTGATGCTCTCCGCAACACAATGGCCATAGCAGAGCAGTGCAATGTTGAGATCGAACTGGGTAAATTACATTTCCCCGTATTTGAACCGCCAGAAGGATACTCGCGTGAAGATTATCTTCGCAAGCTTCTGGCCAACGGACTCCAGAAACGATACGGAATGGAAGCTGAAGTCATCGATGATTCCTACACAATACGCTCCATCAGCAATGCCAAATCTTTACCCACATTGAAAACTAAGGAAGAGATAGATTTGTCCGATTTATCTGATCCGGCTGTAGCCGATGCAGTCGGCGACATCCTAAACCGAATTGAAGTGGAGATGGATGTCATTGAGAAAACTGGTTTTATCGACTACTTCCTTATTGTTGGAGACTTTGTTCAGCACGGACGATCCAAGGGAATCGCCTGTGTTGCACGTGGTTCAGCCGCGGGTTCTCTCGTCACTTATCTTCTTGAGATTTCAAACGTGGATCCTCTGAAGTACGGACTACTATTCGAACGCTTCCTCAATCCTGAACGGGTGAACCCCCCTGATATAGATATCGATTTTGCTGATGACCAAAGACAGGATGTCATTGAGTATTGCAGAGAAAAATATGGACGAGATTGTGTCGCCCAAATCATCACGTTTGGCACCATGGGGGCAAAATCGGTTATCCGGGATGTAGGCCGTGTTATGGGCCTTAGTTACGGGGAATGCGACCGTCTGGCAAAAATGGTACCGGACGAACTCAAGATCACACTGGAAAAATCACTCAAGCAATCGCCAGAACTGAAGAAAGCGTATGAATCCGAGGAAGTAACCCAAGAATTGATAGACACTGCATTTGTTCTTGAGGATTTAACACGCAACTCATCAACCCATGCAGCCGCAGTAGTCATTGGCGCCGAGCCCCTGGTCAATGTGCTGCCGCTCAAGGCAGACGCCGAAGGCACGATTACCACCCAGTACCCAATGAATCCAGTGGGAGATCTGGGACTGTTGAAAATGGACTTTCTCGGGCTCAAAACACTCACAGTCATCCGGAACACCTGTGAGATGATTGCAGCGGCCAAGGGGATAAAAATTGATGTCGATGCTCTACCTTTAGACGACAAAAAAACCTATAACCTACTTAACGAGGGACGCACCGTTGGCGTATTCCAATTGGAGTCGGGAGGCATGCGTAATTTATGCCGTGAATTTCAATTAAATTCCATTGAGCATATCACTGCACTGGTGGCCCTTTATCGTCCAGGCCCAATGGATCTTATCCCTGATTTTATCAAGCGCCGGCATGGGAAAGTGGAAATCAGGTTTGAACACACTCTCCTCGAGGATATCTCAAAAGAAACCTACGGAATCCTTATCTATCAAGAGCAGGTCATGCAGGCGACACAGTTACTTGCCGGATACACGCTTGGCGGGGCCGATTTACTACGGCGCGCGATGGGAAAGAAAAAGGTCGAGGAAATGTCTAAACAGCGTGAGACATTTGTCAAAGGCTGCAAGGACACCAACAACATCCCTGAAGCACAAGCAAACAAAATATTCGATCTGCTCGAAAAGTTTGCCGGCTACGGATTCAATAAATCCCACGCGGCAGCTTATGCCATCGTTGCCTATCAAACGGCCTATCTAAAGGCCCACTATCCGGTGGAATTCCTGTCGGCCATGTGCACGAATGACATGGGCGACACTTCAAAACTTACAATACTGGTCAATGAAGCAAAGGCCATGAATATTGAAGTGCTCCCGCCGGACATCAACGAATCCCAAGTTAACTTTGCCCCCGCAAGGGATGGCACGGTAATTCGATACGGATTGGCAGCCATTAAGGGAGTCGGCGAAGCGGCGGTTGAGGCAATGCTTCAAGCACGTCAAACCGGAGAAAACTTTCACTCGCTTTCAGACCTGTGCAACAGTGTCGATCTTCGAGCAGTAAACCGAAAGGTTCTGGAAGCTTTAATTAAGGCTGGTGCCTGCGATGGTTTTGGCCAAACCCGCGCCAGTCTCACAGCACAAATTGACCGCTCCTTGAGCAGAGCCGCCAGTACGGCTGCCGACCGCGCCCGGGGACAGGAAACTCTTTTTGGCATGCTCGAAGAAGACAAACCAGCGACTGAGGAAATCCCAGCCGGTTTGCGGAACCTAACTGAGTGGCCGGATGCGGAAAAACTGGCTTATGAAAAGGAATTGCTCGGTTTTTATGTGAGCGGGCATCCCCTGAAGCCCTACCTAAAAACTCTAGAAAATTATTGCACGCATACAATCGAAGAACTCAAGGAACTTCCTCCTCGCACGGTTACGCGCGTTGGAGGACTGGTTAGCGAGGTTCGCCGCGGTATATCCAAGAAAACCGACAAACCTTATTGCATCGCCACGGTGGAAGATCACAATAATGAGTTCGGCGTATTATGTGTAAACGAAAACTATGATAAATTTAACCATCTTATTGAACTAAATAAGCCTCTCATGTTTATCGGTGAAGCAAATAACACCGAGGATGTACCCAAAATTTTTCCGCAGGAGGTCTTCCCCATCGATGAAGCTCCTGGCCGCTATACCAAACAAGTCCACCTTCGCCTTAAGGTTGAATCGATGAACCCAGAAGCCATGGTTAAAGTGCGGGAGCTTGCAGAAGCCCACCCGGGGAACCGTCCTCTCTTGCTTTGCTTACGGCAGTCAGGAGGAGAATCTGTATTTATGGAAACCAGTGATAATTTTAATGTTAAACCCGGTATAGATTTTCAATCTGCAGCCAATGAACGTTTTGGGGAGGACACTTATTATGCCAAAGTAGACATGGAACTCCCCGATCCCCAAAGACGTTACAAAAAGCGCACACCCGGTGAATAAAAAAAGGCGGCCCGCAGGCCGCCTCTAAATTGCTCTTTTGGTTTAGCTTAGACTTCTTTTTTTTCCGAATCATCGTCACCCGAATCATCTGATGAGTTATTATCACTCGAATCGGCTACATCTATTTCCTCCCCTTCGATAGTCACCGGCTTATAACCTCCGATC